>JASLDK010000002.1 GCA_030145945.1 Nocardioides sp. | reverse complement strand
CACACCGGCCAGGTCGTCGCCCGCGACGGCGACTACTTCGGTCGCAACGTCGCGATGGCGGCCCGGGTCGCCAGCCACGCCCACGGCGGCGAGATCCTCGCCAGCGATGCCGTACGCGAGGAGCTCGACGACGACGCCGCGCTCACCCTGGTGGAGCGGGACGCCGTCGAGCTCAAGGGCCTGCCGGGCGAGCACGTGATCTGGGAGATCCTCCCGGCCGCCACCTGAGCGCATCACACCTGACGAATCTGTCGTCGAATCCGCGGATCCGCAGCAGAATCGTCAGGTGCGATGTCGGCCTCAGACGGAGAGGATCACCGACGAGCCATGGCCGAAGAGGCCCTGGTTGGCGGTGATGCCGACCTTGGCACCCTCGACCTGGCGGCCCTCGGCCCGGCCCTGCAGCTGCCACGTGAGTTCGCAGACCTGGGCGATCGCCTGAGCCGGAACGGCCTCACCGAAGCAGGCGAGGCCACCGGAGGGGTTCACCGGGATCCGGCCACCGATCGTGGTGTCGCCGGCCCGCAGCAATGCCTCGGCCTCACCGCGGCCACACAGTTGCAGGTCCTCGATCCAGTCGAGCTCGAGCGCGGTCGAGAGGTCGTAGACCTCGGCGACGTCGACGTCGCCGGGCGCGATGCCGGCCTCCTCGTACGCCGCCTGCCCGATCGCCTCCTTGAACGTGCGCTCCGGCACGCCGGTGACCGCTGAGGAGTCGGTCGACAGCAGCGGCATGTCGATCACGGTGTTGGGGAAGGTCGGCGTGACCGTCGAGACCGCCGAGACGGTGACGGGCGCGGCGATGCCGTGCTTCTTCGCGTAGTCGGCGCTGGTCAGCACGACGGCAGCGGCACCGTCCGAGGTGGCGCAGATGTCGAGCAGGTGCAGCGGATCGGAGACCATCGGCGAAGCGAGCACCTCGGCGACCGACGACTCCTTGCGGAAGCGTGCGTAGGGGTTCTCGAGCCCGTGCTTGGCGTTCTTCACCTTGACCTGGGCGAAGTCCTCCGCAGTGGCACCGTAGAGGTCCATCCGGCGACGGGCATAGAGCGCGAAGTACGCCGGGTTGGTCATGCCCAGCAGGCGGAACCGCAGCCAGTCCGGGTCGTTCCACCGTTCGCCGGCGTTGGGGGCCAGGAATCCCTTGGGGGTGGTGTCGGCGCCGACGACCAGCGCGACCTCGCTCATCCCGGCCAGGATCCGGGCCCGCGCGGTGTCGATGGCCTGGGCACCGGTGGCGCAGGCGGCGTACGACGTCGCGATCCGCGCGCCGTTCCAGCCCAGGGCCTGGGCGAAGGTCGACCCGGCGACGTAGCCGGCGTACCCGTTGCGGACGGTCTCGCCGCCCACGACGAGGTCGACGTCGGTCCAGGCGATGCCGGAGTCCTTCAGGGCCTCCCGGGCCGCGTGGACGCCGTACTCGGTGAAGTTGCGGCCCCACTTGCCCCACGGGTGCATGCCCGCACCTGCGATGACGACGCTCATGCCGAGACCTCCTCGCCGGCGACCGGCTTCCAGCGATAGATGGTGCGCTCCCCGGTCTCGTCGACGTTGAGCGTCTCGACGACGAGCTCGACCTCGCTGCCGACCTTGATGTCGGCGACACCGAAGCCGTCGGCGACCTGGCCGAGCACGACGAGCCCCTCGGGCAGCTCGACCGCGGCCAGCGCGAACGGCCGGTAGGGGTCGGAGGCGGGGACGTACGGCGCGGGCGGCTGGTACTGCGCGTCGGTGTAGGACCACACGCGACCGCGGCGGGACAGCTCGACGGACTCGTGCTCCTGACCGTCGCACGCGGGATTGCGGCAGTAGAAGGCGGCGGCGGTGGCGTCGGAGGACACCGGCGGGAAGACGACGTTGCTGCACCGGGTGCACCGGGAGGCGATGAGCTGCGGCTCGTCGCCGGTCGTGAACCAGCCTTCGATCACTGGGGTCATGACGGGCACCTTACCAAGCAAATGCTTGGTTCGTCCTGTCACTCCCCGGGATCGGTCCCACCCGGCGCGGGCGGCTTCGGCTTCTCGCACTTGACGGTGTCGGCCGGCGTGTAGAGCGTGTGGAACTTCTCCGTGTGGTCGACCGCCGGATCGCCGTGCTTGTGGAAGATCCGGGTGACGTCGACCTGGAAGCCCGACCATCCCGTGTTGGGCTCACAGTCGGCCGTGGTCAGGGTGCGCACCTTCGGTGGGACCGTGGCATAGCGCGGCGACGTGGTGGAGTCGATGTCCCACACCTTCGTCGACCACATCTGGACCGTGACCTTGCCCGAGCGCGAGTAGTTGCTGGGCTCGACCCATGCGTGGATCAGCACGCCGTAGTCGGTGTCGTTCTGGAAGCGCAGGTCGACACTCGGCCAGGCCACGGTCGCCTCGCGTCCGACCGGATAGCGGTCGATGTAGAACGAGTGGGGCTTGTGCTGGATGTCCTTGAGTCCGGCGAAGAACATCGCATTGAAGGTCGTCGTCGCCATCTGCGAGACGCCACCGCCGAGATCCTTCTTCAAGATGCCGTTGCTGATGATGTAGCCCTCGGTGAAACCGTTGGCAGCAGTCCGCTCGCCGACGATGCCGTTGAGGGAGAACTCCTCACCGGGCTTCAGGACGGTGCCGTCGATGAGCTGCGCCGCGCGACCGATGTTGATGTTGCGATAGTCGGCGTGCGGGTAGGCGGTCGAGAACTCGGAGACCTTCTCGTTGATCTTGAGGTTCTCGGCGTCCTTCGTCGTGAACGCGGCGTCGGTGACCTGAGCGGTGACCGGGCCACTGCGCGACCCCTGTGGCGCGGTCAGCAGGCCGACGAAGACCTGCGCAGCCTCGGAGGGATCGAAGGTGACGCCGGGCTTGGCCGGCACGACCTTCGGCTTCCCCTTCTTGTTCAGCTTGACGGTGGCGTCCACGGGCTGGCCACTCGCGGTCGCACCCTTGACCAACTCGGACAGCGCGGTCTCGTCGACCGACGGCACGAGCTTGCCGTTCTCGGGTTTCATCGAGAGCACAGGAGCGAACTTCGCCGGTGTCAGCTTCACGTCGTTGTCGCCGAACTGCAGGGTCACCGCGTTGGCCATCGCCGGATTGGCGAAGGAGTCGAGGGCCTCGGCGACGTCGGCCGCGTCGATGTCGGGCTGGGCGGGCGCGACCTGGAGATCGACCTTCGTCCCACCGGACAGGAAGGCATCGGTGATCGCGGTCCGCGCCTGGTCCCGGTCGACCTCCTGACCCGCCTGGGGCTGAGTGGTCTGCACGCCGTCGGGAGCGAAGGTGACGGTGCCGTCCTTGGGCGGCGTACCGAGACCTTCGGACAGCTCGGTCAGCTTCTTGTCGAGCAGTGCCTCATCGACGGCGACGACAGCGTCGACCTTGCCGCCACCTGTGAAGTAGTCCCACTGCCGCGAGGGACTCCACGACGCGTGGGCCCCGGCAGCGTCCACGGAGGCCTCGTAGTCGATGGCAAGGCCGATCTCGCCGGGCTCGACCTCGGTCTGGTTGGCCTTGGCGGCCTGACCCTGATGACCCACGGAGACCTTGATCGGCGCATTGGCCCGGTCCCCGAAGGTCTGCTGGAGCTTGTCGATCGCGGCGGCGCGCGTCAGGCCGCCGACCTCGACACCTGAGATCGTCGTACCGGTCGGGACCTTGTCGCCGGCAACCGCATGCGCTGCGGCGTACCCACCACCTGCCAGCAGGGCGAGGATGACGATGACGACGAGCACCAGCTTGCCGCCGGCCTTCTCGGGCTTGCCGCCCGTCTCGCCGCCGGATGCCCCCGCCTCCCCGTCCCAGAACGTCACGAACGCATCCTAAGGATGCTTCGATCAGCTTCCTGCATTCTCACGCGGGCCGGTTGGAGCGGTACGCCGCGGCACGAGCCCTACGAAACCGGCCGCGAGGACCACCGCTCCGCTCGCCAGCAGCAGGTAGCCCGACGTGTCGCTGGCCACGACGTAGTCCCCCTCAGGACGCTGGATCGTGGACACACCCAGCAGAGCAACCCAACCGAGGGCAAACGCGAACCGCGCCCACCAGCCACCGGGAAGCGCGACCAGCGTGGCGGCCGTGGCCGCGATGCCGAGAACCAGACCCCACGGATAACCGTGGAGCAGCACGGTCCCGAGACCGACGGCCGCCCCGAGGATCAGGCAACCGACGGCGAACCGCCCTCGCTCCACCCCGTGATGCCGGCGATGCCGGCGAAGAGGTCGGTCTCCCAACCGGTCTCCGGGTCGACCGGACCGGGTTGGCACTTCACCAGCCGGAACTGCTCGTTGCCGAAGGCCTGCGAACCGGTGTTGTTGGACAACGCGAAGAACGGGCCGTCCGTCGTGATCTGGGTGGCGTGAGCCCGCAGCGCGTCGAGCTTCCGCTCCACGAAGGACCCTGCGTCGACCTCGCACGAGATGTCCTCGTCCGGACGGAACATCGGCGGCAACGGCCCGTCCGGGTCCATGCCCTCGAAGGTCGTCGTGTCACCGGCGTCACGCAACTGCCGCAGCCCGGCGCGGATCCTGCTCTCGGAGATCGCACCCCAATAGATCTTGGCGATGTCCCATGCCTCCCCCAGATCCCGGCGGTACGACGGCGCGCCGGCGAGCTGCGCGGCGTACATCGCGACCCGGTGGGCCTGGATGTGGTCGGGGTGGCCATAGCCACCGAACTCGTCGTAGGTGACCAGCACCTGCGGCCGCACCTCGCGGATGACGCCGACCAGGTGGGTGGCGGCCTCGGTGAGATCGGCATGCCAGAAGGCGTTCTCGTGCACGTCGTCGGCCGCGACGGCGTACCCGGCCTCATGCCACTTCATGCCCGAGTCGCGGTAGGTGCCGAAACCGCCGAGGAACCGGTGATCGGTGACGCCGAGTGCCTTCATCGCCTCGGTGAGCTCACCCTTGCGATGCTCGCCGAGCCGGTCCTCCTTGTCGGCCGCGAGATGCTCGAGCTCGGGGACGAGGATCTCCCCCATCTCCCCCGCCGTGCAGGTGACGAGCGTGACCCCACGCCCCTCGGCGACGTACTTCGCCATCGTGGCGCCCTGCCCGATCGACTCGTCGTCGGGGTGTGCGTGCACGAGGAGCAGCCGGTGGTCCGGGGTCGCGGTCATGCGACCGAGCCTAGCGACGGTCAGGTCGAGCGCTTGATCCGCTTCGGGGCGTCCGGGAGAGGCAGCGCGAACCCGGCCCGCGTCGGCGCAACCGGCGGCTCCTCGGCGTCGTCGTGGTCCAGCCAACCGTCGTACGTCTCGACGAGCATCTCCAGCTGGATCTCCGGGGCATCGGTCAGCACGGCCCAGGGGTGGTCCTCGTCGTCGTCCTCACCGGCGAGCGGCTCCCGGACGACCTCGGCGCTGAAGCCGCCGCGCACGAGCACCAGGGCCGCGGCGCGCGCGTCGTCCTCGCCGAAGAAGATGCCTCGCATGGGACCATCATGCCCGTGTCCGGACTACATCTGACCCGCACCGCTGAGAACGGCGACGAGATCGACGCACTCGCGGGGGCGCTGACGGCGGACGGCGGCGGGCGCGTGGGGATCACTGCCATGGCGCGGGACCTCCCGTTCGGGTTGCGCCGCCTCCCGACGCCCCTTCCCCACCTGCTCGGGCTGAAGACCAGCCGGGCGTGGACCTGGGAGAAGCGGGATCGCCACGACCCGAACTGGTACCCCCAGGGCATCACCACGTCCGCGGAGACCGGCTTTCGCGATCACCACGGCCACGACGTCCTGGTCACGTCCTGGTATGCCCGCAAGGTGGGCGGTTCCCGGCTCAGCGTGGTCGATCTCGAGCATCGACGCTACGGCCACGTCCTGCTGGTGCTCCCGACCCTGGTCGACGGCAAGCCAGGGTTCAAGCCGTTGCGCGTGCATGCGGGCGGGATCGTGTGGCACGGGAAGTTCCTCCACGTCGCCGCCACCGGTGCGGGCATCTACAGCGCCCACGTCGACGACGTGATGCGGGTGTCGGCCGGGTCGACGTACAACACCTTCGGACACCGCTACGTCCTGCCGATCCGATTCACCCTGCACAACGGCCACGACGACGGCATCGAGCGCTTGCGCTATTCGTTCCTCACACTCGACCGAAGCGGCCCCGAGCCGGCGCTCGTCGTGGGCGAGTACGGGTCGCCGGCACAGACTCGGAGGATGGCGCGTTTCGTCATCGACGCCGACCTCGGCCTGCCTCGCAGCACCGAGGACGGTCGCGCCGTCCCCGAGGTCGACGACCGCGGCGTGCCTCGGATGCAGGGCGTCGCCGCTATCGGCGGCACCTACTACGTCAACCGATCACGGGGGCAGCGCAAGCCGGGCTCGGTGTACGTCGGTCTCCCCGGTGCATTCAAGGAGCACCGGTGGGCGACCCCACCCGGCCCCGAGGACCTGGTGTGGTGGCCCGAGACCGGCTGCCTGTGGTCGGTCTCGGAGCATCCGCCCAAGCGCTGGATCTTCGGAATGCGCCGTGACGCGCTGACCTGAGACCAGCGGCGGTCAGCCGCGCGCCATCTCCTCGCGCAACGCCTCGAGGAAGGCGTCGACGTCGGCCTCGGTCGTGTCGAAGGAGCACATCCACCGCACGTCACCGGCCGCCTCGTCCCAGAAGTAGAAACGGTGCCGCTGCATCAGGCGACGGCTGACGTCGTGCGGCAGGCGCGCGAAGACGCCGTTGGCCTGCACGGGATAGAGAACCTCGACGCCCTCGATCTCAGCCACCCCCTCCGCGAGCCGCTGGGCCATCGTGTTGGCGTGGCCCGCGAGCCGCAGCCACAGTCCGTCGGCGAGCAACGCCTCGAACTGCACGGACACGAAACGCATCTTGCTGGCCAGCTGCATCGAGAGCTTGCGCAGGTGCTTGAGATGGGTGACGCCGTCGGGGTTGAGGATGACGACTGCCTCACCGCCGAGCGCGCCGTTCTTGGTGGCCCCGAAGGAGAGCACGTCGACGCCGGCGTCGGACGTGAACTCACGAACGGGTACGCCGAGGGCGGCGGCCGCATTCGCCAGCCGAGCGCCGTCCATGTGCAGGCGCATCCCGAGGCCGTGGGCATGGTCGGCGAGCGCCCGGACCTCGGCCGGCGTGTAGAGGGTGCCGAGCTCGGTGGCCTGGGTGATGGAGACGACCTGTGGCATGGCGCGGTGCTCGTCGTCGAAGCCGTAGGCCTGCCGGTCGATCAGCTCGGGGGTGAGCTTGCCGTCCGCAGTGGCGACGGTGTGCAGCTTGAGGCCCCCCATCCGTTCGGGGGCGCCACCCTCGTCGACGTTGATGTGGGCGGTGTCGGCGCAGATCACCGCGCCCCAGCGGTCAGTGAGTGCCTGGAGGCTGACGACGTTGGCGCCGGTGCCGTTGAAGACCGGGAAGGCTTCGACGCCGGGGCCGAACAGGTCGGCCATCAGCGTCTGCAGGTGGTCGGTGTAGGCGTCCTCGCCGTACGACACCTGGTGTCCGCCGTTGGCCAGCGTGATCGCGGCGAGGACCTCCGGGTGCACGCCGGCGTAGTTGTCGCTGGCGAACTGGCGGGCGTCGGCGTCGTGGCGCGCCTGCGCGGCGGTGCCGCGGGAGGTCAGGTCGCTCGGGGCTGGGGCGTCAGCCACAGTCGTTCTCCGTTCGGTCAGCAAAGTCGGCAGGTCCCATCCTGCCGCAGCGTCAATCCGGGAGTTAGGCCGCTGCGCCGGTGATGCCGCGGGTCTCGGTGATGACGGACTTCAGCTTCTTGGCGAGCGCCTCGAAGAACATGCTCAGCGGGAACTCGTCGGGCAGGACGTCGTCTACGAGCTCGCGCGGCTGCTGGGTGAAGTCGAGCGCCTGCGCACCGCGGGCCCACTTGGAGGCGGGGTGCGGCGAGAGATAGCGGCTGACGAGGTCGTAGGCGGCCTGCCAGTGGACGACCTTGGGCCGGTCGATGCCGTCGCGGTAGAGCGTCTCGATCTCGGCGCACAGCGCGTTGGTGACCTCGCGAGCGAGGTCCCAGTCGATCCGCAGCGTGTTGTCGGTCCAGCGCAGCGCGTCGTGCTTGTGGAGGTAGGCGAAGAGCAGCTGGCCGCCGAGGCCGTCGTAGTTGCGGCTGCGCTCGCCGGTGACCGGGAACCGGAACATCCGGTCGAGCAGGATGGCGTGCTGCGCGTCCTTGGCGTGGCGGTTGCCCTCGGCCTCGAGCTCGACGGCGGCCTTGAAGGCGGTGAGGTCGCAGCGCAGCTCCTCGAGGCCGTACATCCAGAACGGCTGGCGCTGCTTGATCATGAACGGGTCGAACGGCAGGTCACCGTGGCTGTGGGTGCGGTCGTGGATCATGTCCCACAGCACGAAGGCGTCCTGGCTGCGCTGCTGGTCGTCGAGCAGGCCGCGGACCTCGTCGGGGAGCTCCACACCGAGCAGGGAGACGGCTGCCTCGCTGACCCGGCGGAAGCGGGCGGCCTCACGGTCGCAGAAGATCGCGCCCCAGCTGAACCGCTCCGGCACCTCGCGAACGGCGACGGTCTCGGGGAAGAGCACGGCCGAGTTGGTGTCGTATCCGCTGGTGAAGTCCTCGAAGGTGATGCCGCAGAACAGCGGGTTGTCGTAGCGGCCGGCCTCGAGCTCCGCGAGCCACTCGGGCCACACCATCGTGAAGACGACGGCCTCGAGGTTGCGGTCCGGGTTGCCGTTCTGGGTGTACATCGGGAAGACGACGAGGTGTTGACGGCCGTGCTCGCGGTCCTGCGCGGGCGCGAACGCCATCAACGAGTCCAGGAAGTCGGGGACGCCGAAGCCGGCCTCACCCCACTTGCCGAGGTCGGCGATCAGGGCCCGGTGATAGGCCGCGTCGTGCGGCAGGAGCGGAGAGAGCATCTCGACGGCGGCCGCGACGCGGGCCACGGCGTCGGCAACGCTCTGGTACGACGGTGCCGCGTCGGCCGCGAAGTCGATCGAGCCGTCCGCCCGCTGCCATCTGCGGACCTGCTCGACGACGTCCTTGAGCTCCTGCCAGGCCGGATGCGCGACGACGGCACGGCCGTGCGATGTGGTCACCATCGGGTCAGAGGCAGAAAGAATCGCGGTCATATGACCATTCTGCAGCAATTCTTCCCGTCATCACAACCTGAACGGAACGGATCTCCCCACCTTCGACGGTGGGTGGAGAGGTTGTTGACGTCGTCAGCGGGTGGCGTACTGGCTCAGGTAGGCATCCGACATCCAGTCGTCGTCCTCGGTCCGCTGCGCGGAGCCGGTGAACTCGGCGTCCTTGATCATCAGGTAGCGAGTGCCGCTCGACGGCGTCCACGGCCCCTTGGGGTCGTTCCAGGTCACGTCGACCGCGCGCCAGTTGCCGCCGACCTTCACCTTGTTCCACGCGTGGCCGCCACCGTCCACGATGTCGCCTGCCACCACGACCGACTCGATCCCTGCCTCCTTCGCGAGCGCCTGGAAGGCGTAGGCGTAGCTCATGCAGACCCCTCGACCGTCGACGAGGATGCCGTCGGTCTCCCAGGCATAGCGATAGTTCTCGGGGGTGTCGGAGCGGTACTTGCCCGGCGACGCGTTCAGCGCCTCGTGGTCGTAGTCGGCGTTGTCGACCAGATAGCGATTGAGGGTGCGCACCTTCTCAGCGACGCTCATGCCCGCGTTGATCCGATCCTTGACGATCGACTCGGCCGTGTCGGCGATCCGCTTCTGGTGCTGCTGGAGCTCGGCCTGGGCGTAGGCGGCATCGACGTGGATGACACTGCCGTCGAACGAGAACCGGTCGAAATAGCCCATCGCATAAGGGTTCTGATAGACGGCCTCGTCGAGCGCGTCCTTCCACTGGGGAAGTCCGGGCTGGTCGAGGAAGTCCGAGATGTCGATGGCCGTCGAGCCGGCGATCAGCTGGCCGGCGATGAAGCGGGTGAGCTCGTTGCTGCCGAAGACCGGATAGTCGGGTGGCGGCAACTCGGGTGCCGGCACCTTCGGCTGGTTGACGTCGATGACGACACTGGTCTGGCCCAGCCCGGTGGGTGGATAGTCGCCCCGAGCCCGAGCGTTGAAGGTGACGACGGCGGCATCGATGTCATCGACGGCGGCGACCGGGATCAGGACCGGATCCACCAGCCGGGTCCCCTGGCCACGCAGCGGAACCTCCCATTCGTCGCCCTGGCGGGTGACCTCGGACCTGTCGATGCGCGCACCGGTCGCCCGGGTCGAGCCGTCGATCGAGACGAACAGGAACCGGCTCGGCAGTGCGGCCAGCCCATCGCCCGCGAGGTCGGCCCCGGCGTCCCACTTCCGGTCCGAGCGCACCGGTAGCGACTCCATCCCCGTGAAGTCGATCGGCGCCATCACCGAGGCCTCCCGATCGACGACGGCGATCACACCGAGGCGGGCCTCGACCTTCTCGGCGGTCAGCTGCGGCGAGGTGGCCATGGTGGAGGCGGAGATCGTGGTCAGCGCCAACATGTCGTTCTGGGTGCAGGAATGGAGGCAGTTGGTCGTGTCGGCCGACGTCCAGGTCGGCTCCGTGGTGCGCCCGACCACGCGGACCGTGTCGTTGAGGTTGTCGCCGCGCTGCTGCTGCAGGACGACGACGTACTCCTTGGCTCCCTTGACCGGGGACCAGTCCAGGCGGGCGTCGCCGTCCTTGGTCACGACCGAGGAGATCTGCGCGGGCGACTGCGCCTTGGCGACGAAGTCGACCTCGGTGACCAACGGTCGGGGTCGCTGGCTGCCGTCGGGGTTGAGGTACTGCACGACGTAGACGTGCGGGTTGAGGTTCCAATAGGTGCCGAGGTCGGCCATCGTCCCCTTCGCCTGACCGTCCTCACGCGTGATGTGGGTACGCCGTAGCGCGATCGGCTTGATCGCCAGATGCGGATCCGACGCCGGGGACGTCACGTCGGGGAAGACCGAGATGGGGACCGGTCGGGTCAGCCCCGCGTCGGCGTACACCTGGATCCTGCCGGGTGCGCCGTCCCATGGGTTCGTGACGTCGGCGTCATAGCTGGCTGCAATCGTCAGATCGCCGTCGGTGCTGACGTCCGAGACGGCCGTTGTGTAGTCGTAGCCCGGCACGGCGTTCTCGACGTCGACCTTCGTCGGCAACTCGACGACACGGCCCTTGACGAGACGATCACGCAGGGCCTCGGCCTTGCTCTGGCCGTCACCTTCGCGGTCCTTGGACCCACCGTCGCGGTTGGTGAGCAGGACGACGGTGACACCGACCACCAGGACCAGCACCAGGGCCAACGAGCCGAGGACGGCCAACCACGGGAAACGACGCTGCACGCCGCCCATCAGTCCTTCATCCAGTCCGGGATGTCCAGGGTCGGCGCAGTGATCGACGGGATCGGCCCATCGGGCGCGGGCGGCAGGAACTCCTTGCAAGCGTCGAGCACTGCGCGCTGTGCCTTCCCGATCTCAGGCTGCTGTGCGGTGAGGTCGGCTGGAAGCTCCGTGTCCGGCGTCTCCCCCTTGCCGAGCGCGTCCATCATCTGCTGCTTCCAGTCGGCCAGATCGCTGTAGTAGCCCACCACGACCTCGGATTCCTCGGCCACCAGGTCGTGCACCTTGTCGTCGGTGATCTCACCGAGCACGGCGTCGTACATCTCCTGGAGCTTGTCGGGATCGAGATCGGTCGCACTCCAGATCTCACTGTTGAGGGCGAGGTCGACATAGGTCTGGCACGACTCCTTGCGAGCGCCACCACCCTTGGGGTCCGAGTTCCCGGCAGCGCCGGAGTCGCCCTTGTCGTCGCCCCGCACCACCAACGCGACCGTGGCGATCACCGCGATGACCAGCACGAGGCCGAGGCCCAGGAAGAGCAGGGTGCGGCCGGTGTTCGAACGCTTCGGCGGCCCCGGCGGTAGCGCCGGTCCACCCTGCGGCGGAAACCCCGGCGGGCCCAACGGCGGTCCTCCGGTCGGCGCCGCCCACGTCTGCTGGCCCTGCGGATGCTGGCCCTGCGGAGGAGGCCAGCCCGCGTTCGGATGGGGCGGGGGCCAGCCCTGTCCCTGCGGAGGCTGACCGGGGTGGGAGTCGTTCATCGAGCTGGTTCCTTCTACGCCGAGCGCGGTTCCCACGATTGGCGAACCATCTGCATTCCGAACCTAACCAGTCCGAATGCGGCGCAAACCCTCCCCTCACGCCCCGAGGTGACTCACGGCGTGAACGTCAGTCCCGTCAGGTCGACCTCGAGGATGCGATCGATCGGCACCGTCGCGCTGCTGCGGTGGATCGAGGCACCGGACTCGAAGAGCACGTGGGCGATGCCGTCCTTGACATGCAGACCTTCGAGGTACGGCGGGACCTCGGTGAACGTGCCGACGTAGCGGAAGGTCGTCGGGTGGGCGCCGCTGTCTCGGCCGACCTCGTAGAGCGCGATGCCACTCGGGACGTTGCCGTACGAGAACGACACGAGCAGCCGGTCGTCGTCGAACGCGAGTCCCTGGATCTCGGCCGAGGTGGTGGCCAGCGCGCCGAGTTGTTCCGTGGATGCCGACCGCGCGTCAGGGTCGCCGGACAGCGTTCCTGTCGCACGGTCGATCGGATAGGCGTGCACAGCTCCCGCCCCCGAGGTCTTGAAGTCGGCGATCCAGAGCGCATCGTCCTCGTAGCCGAGGGCGGCGGTCGTCGTGTTCTCGCTGACCGGGGTGACGGAGTCGTAGGCGATCGGAGCCCGCTGCCGGGCGAGGTCGTAGGCCTCCACCGCAGGGAACTGGATCCGCGCAACCTGGGCCTGGCTGGTGGTGTCGTCCGAGACGTAGAGCATGTCAGCGACCGGGTCATAGGCCAGTCCGCCGACGTGCGAGGTGGTCGGCAGCACGACGGTCTTGAGATACCTGCCCGTGCGACTGTCGAGGACGAACAGGACCGATTTGACCACGTGGGCGTGGTCGTAGGCGCTGATCAGGACCCGGTCGTCGGTCTCGACGAAGTCCTGCACGGTCAGGCTCGTGCTGAACGTCGGGCTGCCGGAACCGTCCAGTGACCAGGCCCCGTCGTTGCCGGGGACCTGCCACTCGGCGGCCCCCTTCTTGGGCAGGGCCGCGTCGAAGGTCGGGAACTTCTTCCGGATCGCACTGGTCATCGTGGCCGTGCTCTGGAACGACCCGCCGGTCGCAGCCGGGAAGGCCGTCGGCGGGCGCTGGGCACGGACGAACACGAAGACGCCGACTGTCACGGCGACGAGGCCGATCAGGATGCCGATGAGGAGCTTCCGTCGTCCCGCCAACCGTCGCATGCCCGGAATGCTCCCACGTGCACGCCAGCCACCGAGCGGCTACCGTCGAAAGATGCTCTCGGACTCGTTCGACCGGGTCGCGCTCGCCACATGGGTCGAGGAACGCCTCGACACCATGGCCGCCGATGCGACCGCTGCCATCTGGCAGGCGGTTCCTGCCTACCGCGACACCGATCTCGGTCCCGAGGTGACCGCCCACTGCCGGCAGATCTTCGAGGTCTTCGCACTGACCGTGCGCGAGGGCCGGGACCCGGACCTCATCGACTTCCCGCGCACCACGGAGCATGCCGAGCGACGAGTCGAGGTCGGCGTACCGCTGGCCGACTTCCTCAAGGCCTTCCGGATCGGTCAACTGACGATGTGGGAGAGCCTGCAGGCATTCCCGGCCGAGGGCGAGGATCGCGAGGCCCTGCTGATCGCGCTGGTCTCCCACGTGATGCGCACGATCGAGGCGGGCAGTTCCGCGGCGGCCGCGGCCTACCACCAGGCCCAGCAGTACCGCATCGCTGACCTCGAGCGGACCCAGCGCGACACCCTCGAGCGTCTGCTCGACGGCCAACCACTGTTGGACCAGAACCGGTCGACGCTGGCGCACGTCGGCCTGGGTGCCGCCGACGTGCCGTTCATCGTCATCGTCGCCACCCCCGGGTCCCAGGCGCGCGCGGCCTTCGCCGATCACGCCCGTGGGATGTACGTCGTCCGCCACCACGAACTCGTCGGCCTGCTCCCCGCCGACGCCGACATCGAGCGCGTCGCCAAGGAACTGCACGCGAACGGCATCGAGGTGACGGTCGGGGTCAGCCTCCCCCATCAGGCGTACGACGCCACGCCGGACGCCCACCGCGAGGCAGTGCTGGCCCACGACACTCTCGAGGAGGCGGCGGGCGTCCTCGCGTTCGGGGAGATCTCCCCCTGGACCTATCTGGCCCGGAGGCCGGATCCGACGCTGCGCAAACTCATCCGTCCCGAGACCCTCGGCTTCTTCACCGAGGATCTGGGCGCGGACTCGATCTATGCCGACTCACTCGAGGCCTACGTCGCCGCGGACCTGAACGCCAAGGATGCGGCTCGGGCGTTGCACGTGCACGTCAACACGGTCTACTACCGCCTCGAACGGATCGCGCTGAAGACGGGGACCGATCTGCGCAGGTTCGAGGACGTGGTCGAACTGCTGGTCGCGGTCCGCGCAGTCCGGACGCACTGATGCTCGGATCCAGCCCGGCGCACGGAGACCGTCCTGCTCACATCCGGTCGGCGCCGGTCCTGATCGCCTCGCGGATCCGGGAGTAGGTGCCGCAACGGCACACGTTGCGGATCGCGTCGAGATCAGCCTCGGTGATCGCCCGCTTCTCCTTGCGCACCCGGTTGACGAGGGCGACGGCCGCCATGATCTGGCCGGGCTGGCAGTAGCCGCACTGGGCGACGTCGTGCTCGAGCCAGGCATCCTGCATCGGGTGGAGACCGTCCCCGGGCGCGGTGTCGGCGAGGCCTTCGATCGTGGTGATCTCGTCGTTCGCTCCGACCGCGCTGACCGGCACGGCACAAGGATTGAACGCCTTGCCGTTGATGTGCGAGGTACAGGCCTTGCAGACGTTGATCCCGCACCCGTACTTCGGCCCGGTGACGCCCAGGACGTCGCGCAGGACCCACAGGATGCGGACGTCGTCCTCGACGTCGACCGTCACGGTCTCGCCGTTGAGCTTGAAGGTGTGCTTCGGCATGGCAGATCCTTCAGGAGACGTAGTCGAGGCCGTTGGTCGGCGACTCGGGAACGGACGGGATGAACGACTTCGGCTCGAAGTGCAGCGGGGCGTTGAAGTTGATCGGGAACTCCGTTGGCATCGTGCCGGTGGCCCGTGCATAGGCGCAGGCGACCGCCGCCATCGACGCAGCGACACCGGCTTCCCCGATCCCGCCGGGCTCGTCGCGATCGGATTCCATCACCTCGCAGTGGAAGTCGAGCGGGGCGTTCCACTGCCGCGTGTAGGCCGAGTTGTCCCAACTGGCCTCGAGGAAGTGGCCGTCGACGAGGTGGTTGCCATAGCTGAGGGCCTGCGCCATCCCGTCCGAGAATCCACCCATCATCTGGGCCTGGATGCCGAGCGGGTTGATCGCGAGTCCGCAGTCGATGACCACGGTCGCCCTGGTGACCCGTGGGCCGGTGACGGCGTCGCGGACCTTGCGGTTGACGGTCTCCGGCCGACAGTCGATCTCGACGATGACCGCGGTCGCGCCCTTGTACTCCTTGTGGATCGCGATGCCCTGCGCCGTCCCGGCCGGCATGGGCTTGCCCCATTCGCCGAGCTCGGCAGCGCGCTTGAGCACTCCCTTCACGACGGAACTCTTGAGGTAGCGCAACCGGAAGGCGACCGGATCCATCTTCACCTTCGCCGCGAGTTGGTCGACGATCAGTTCATTGGCCGTGCGTACGTCGGGTGAGTAGATGTTGCGCACCGAGCTGGTGTTGAACCGGGCGAAGTCGTAGTTGGTCTCGTTGAGAAGCTGGGTGACGACGCCGAAGTTGTAGGGCACCTCCTGCGTGAGGGTGAAGATGGTCTCGGAGAAGCCGAGGTTGGCGAGTCCGGTGGGCAGCGCCGCGACCTCGGCCGTGATCCGCTCCCCCAGCCCGTGGGTGAAGTCGCACGACACGGAGGTGTGCCGCTGCTCGAAGGTCGCCACGGAGCCGAGCAGGACGGTGGCTCGGACGTGCGAGGTCGCCATCGGATGCACCCGCCCCTGTCGAGGTTCGTCGGCACGGTGCCACATCAGCTTCACCGGCGCACCGAACGCCTTCGACGCACGGGCTGCCTCGATCGCCGCGTCACTGAAGAGCTTGCGACCGAAGGATCCGCCGCCCTGCACGACATTGACGGTGACCTTGTCCTGCCCGATCCCGAGCGCCTTGGCGACCTTGGACTGGGCGTCGATCGGCGACTTCAAACCACCCCAGATCGTGGCCTTTCCGTCACGGACGTCGGCCACGGCACAGTTGGGCTCCAGTGCAGAACCGCTCCGGAAGTGGAAGACGAAGTTGCCCTCGACCGTCGTGGCGCCGAGCGCGGGAGCGACCAGCGGCAGCTCGGCCCGGCGGAGCTCCTTGAGAATGTCCGCCGACGACTTGCCCGCGACCGTGCCCGGCTTCCAGGCCACGTCGAGCGCGCGCACCGCATCGATGCATTGACCGAAGGTCTTCGCGCGCACCGCCACCCCGGTGGAGATGATCGCGACGTGGGTGACGCCGGGCATCGCCTCCACGGCGGCCTGGTTGCGCACCGCGCTCGCCGTACCGTTGAGGTCGGGGGCCCGGCACACCATCGTCGGGAGGGCACCCGGGACATCTAGGTCCATCGCGAACTGCTTGCGGCCCGTCACGGCATCGATCGCGTCGACCCGTCGCTGCGGCGTACCGACGACCTTGTGCTCGGCGAGCGTCTTGAGATCGACCTTGACCTGCTTGGTCGTCGGTGAAGCGGCCAGCTTGGCGGCCTCGCCGTAGGAAAGGGTGTTGCCGAGGAGATCGGAGATGATGCCGCCCTTGACCGTCAGGGTGGTCACCAGCGATCCGAGCTCGATCGCGGCAGCCTCCAGGAGAGCCTTGCGGGCGACGGCGGCAGCCACCCGGATGGGCGTGTACGTCGAGATGGTGGTGTTGGAGCCACCCGTCAACTGGTTCCAGAGCAGCTCCGGACGTGCCGGTGCCAGCGTCACGTGCACACGCTCGAGCGGCAGTTCCAGCTCCTCGGCGATGATCATGCTGGTCGAGGTCGTGATGCCCTGCCCGACCTCCATCCGCGGCAACGCGAAGTGCGCGTCACCCTGCTCGTCGATGTGGATCGCGATCAGGTTCGCGGTCGGCATCGTGCAGTGCGTCAAGAAGTCGTTGAGGTCGTAGATCTCCGGGATCTGCGGCACCGACGGGATCGGCAGTCCGGCGGCCTGTGCGGGAGCTGCACCGAGCGCCAGGTCGGCCGCGACGACGAGGCCGCTGCCGCCGATGACGTAGCCGACGAACGAGCGTCGGCTCAGACCAGATTCACTTCCGCGCGCACGCGTGCGCGACTTCCCCATGTTCCCCATGTCCTGCAGGGTGTCAGCGGTCACATCGCCGCGGCTATGGGCCGATGCCCAACCCGTCTTGGACGTCTCTCCAACGCGGCTCGGAAGTGACGGCCGGGATAGGGTCCGGGCGTGGACCAGGACCGATACGGATCACGCCCCCGCTGGCACAAGCTCGTCTTCGGCCTGCCCATCGCCATCATGCTGGCCGTGGTCGGCGGCTACTGGACACTGCTGTCGTGGGGCGTCATCGGGGACACGAAGTCCGAGACCTTCGCCATCATCGGCCCCCTCCTCGCCGGGCTCGGCGTGGCGTTGGGCTGGGTGATCGTGCAGCGGCGCGACTGACTGCTCTCGCGGGCTTGCCGTTCGTGGATGCCGCGTCAGGCGCGGACGTGCGGCGTGATCAACGCCGTCCGCACCGACATCCCGAGGTCCCGGTGTCGCAGCGTCGTGATCCTCCGCCCGGGTTGGACCGCGTCCTTCACCGGTGAGGTCCGCTCCCCCAACGTCGCCGCCGACGCATCGATGTCGTCGACGACGAACGTCACGCCCCACAGGCTCGACGACTCCTCGCTCGTCGCGTCCGGTGACCCGATCACCTCGAGGATCGCGCCACCCGGGCGGAAGAAGAGTTGCCGGATCGGGTTGCCGCCGAGCTCGGCATCCCGCTGCCGACGTACCTCTAGGCCGACGGCCTCCAGCGCCTTCGTCGTGCGCGCCAGGTCTGGCGACATCCAGACGACATGATCGACGCCGGACACACCGTTGGGATGGACCGGAGCCGGCCCCCGGGGATCCGTCCGGATCCTCGCCAGAGTCGTCGGTACGCCGTCCAGCTCGGTGATCCCCGACGGCAGTCCGCCGAGCGCCCAGCCCACGATCCCCCAGCCGTGCTCCCGGCCCACCAGCCGAACCGCCATCTCCCCCACCCGGCACACACCGTCCGCATCGACGGCGAACCCGGCTTCCCGCCAGGCCTCCGGCGGATCGGCAACGACGAGTTCGGCAAGGGTCACGATCACGCGCAGGATCGTCCCACGTCTCCCTCGAGGCACGCGCCGACGCCGTCCACCCACGGCTAGTGTGACGACATGGCAGTGCGCGTCGATCTGAACATCTCCCTTGACGGATTCGCGACCACGACGGACCAGACTCCGGACAACCCGTTCGGCGACGACTGGCCTCGGCTGACCGGCGCCTACACGGCGACGCGGACCTTCCGCGAGCGCGTCCTCCACGACACGTCGGGCGAGGGCACGACCGGCGTCGACGACAGGTACGCCGAGGCCTACTTCGCCGAACTCGGAGCCGAGATCATGGGGGCCGGGATGTTCGGCCTCCACAACTTCCCGGACGACCCCGACTGGCGTGGCTGGTGGGGCGAGGAGCCGCCCTTCCGGATCCCGGTCTTCGTCCTCACCCACACACCTCGGCCCTCGCTCGAGATGCAGGGCGGGACCACCTTCCACTTCCTGTCGGCGACCCCGCAGGACGCCCTCGCCCGGGCGGTCGAGGTCGCCGACGGCAAGGACATCCGCATCGGTGGCGGCGCCAGCGTGGTCCGCGACTTCCTCCGCGCCGGTCTCGTTGACCAGCTGCACGTCGCGATCGCG
>JASLDK010000398.1 GCA_030145945.1 Nocardioides sp. | reverse complement strand
GCCAACCGGGTGCGTTGTTGGTGATGGCGGCGATCTGGTCGGTGATCACCGGGACGATCGCCACCAGGAACAGCGCAACGGTTCCCAGCGCCAGCACGATCACGACCGTGACCGCCCACGAGCGCCGCAGACCGTGTCGTTCGAGGAAGGTCACCGCGGGATTGAGGCCCGCGGCGAGGAAGAACGACACCACGACGAGCATCAGCACCGAGCCGATGCCGAGGACGGCGTGGAAGAGCCAGAACGCCGTCAGCGCACCGAGGCCGCCGACGAAGCCGTAGTAGAACGGCGAGCGCCGGTCGAACGGCTTGCCGAGCTTGCCGTACGTCGACGACTCGTCATCGACCGGTGCCGCCGGGTCGATCCCGGCGTGCTCGGCGACACCGTCGGCGTCCTCGGTCCGGATGTCGTCGGAGTTGCTCAACTCTCGTCCTCGCCGAAGCCGGCAACCAGGTCGGCGAGCGAGGACAGTTGCGCGGTGATGGAAGCGCGACGCTTGGTCAAACGGTCCAGCTCGGCACGCTTGGCGGCGATCTCCCGCTGGAGCTCGGCGTCGCCGCTGGCGGTGATCGCCTCAGCCTGGGCGCGGGCGGACGCGATGACCTGCTCGGCCTCACGGCGCGCGCGGGCGAGCAGCCCCTCGGCCTCGGTCTGGGCTGCCGCACGGTTGGCGGCCGACTGCTTGCTCGCCTCGGCTGCACGCTCCTCGGCGGCGTTGGCGCGCTGCTCGGCCTCCTCCACCAGGCGTCGGGTCTCGCCCACGGCCGTGTTGTGGTGGTCGGTCGCCTCGCGGGCCAGCCGCTCCTTCTCCATCGCCAGGGCGCGACGGGCCTCCTGCACCTCGCGGTCGACACCGGCCCGTGCCTGCTCGACCTCACGCTGCGCCTGGCTGCGCTGCTCGGTCGTCTCCTGCTGGGTGGCGAGGCGGAGCTGGTCGGACTCGCGACGCGCGGACGCTCGCAGGTCCTCGGCCTCACTGCGTGCCAGGGCGAGCTCCTGCTCGGCGTCGGTCAGCAGCCGTGCACGGTTCTCCTCGAGCTCGCGCAACTGGACTGCACGCATGTCGTCGGCCTCGCGGGCGGCCTCGGCGCGGATCGCCTTGGCGTCGCGGGTCGCCTGGTCGCGGATCTCGGCGGCGTCGCTCTCCGCCGTCGCGCGGATCTCGGAGGCCTCCTCCTCGGCGAGACGCAGCATCGCGCTGGCGCGTCCACCGAGGCCGGCGTACGACGGGTTGTCCATCTCGGCGACCTCGGAGCGCAATCGGGAGACCTCGCGCTCGAGGTCGATCACCCGCTGCTCGGACTCGGTCAGGCTGGCGCCGAGGCTGGCCTTCTCGCTCGAGAGCTGCCGGATCTGCGCATCGACGGCGTCGCGGTCATATCCGCCCTTGCGGACGATCGGCAAGCCGCCCGTCGCGCCGGGAGCGTTGAAGCCGACCGGCCGTGCGGCCGGAGCGGCAGGCCGTTGCTGTGTGCGGTGTGCCGACTGGGCCGGCGGCGCTGCGGGGGCAGCCGGCGCGGGCTTGGCTGCAGGGGTCGCGGCGGTCTTCACGGCAGGGATCACCTGCGTGGGCTCGGCGTCGCTGGCCTTGGTGGTCACAGTGGGCTCCTCGGTCGGAGTGGGCTCGTCGTCGAAGATGGACAGACCCTCGTCGCTCATGGGATGAGCCTCCCTGGCTCGTGCGGGGTTGGGCATGGGGGGGTGTTCGCACAGGAACCACCCCATGATCCCTGATCCCTCGGAGGTTTCCCACCCCGCCTCGCCGGAGCGGGACGACCATCACACTCGTTCGTGGCTCCCATGGACGCCCGAAAATGCCCGACGGGCCGGTGCTGTGCGCACCGGCCCGTCGTCCTACCCCTGGACGGGGAAGCTGATCAGATCCCGCGGAACAGGTTGATCTTGTCGAGGTGCTGCGCCCGCAGCTCCTCGTTCTTGACGCCGAGGCCCTCCTCGGGCGCCAGGCAGAGGACGCCGACCTTGCCCTGGTGGGCGTTGTGGTGGACGTCGAGCGAGGCCTGGCCGACCTCGTCGAGCGTGTAGGTCTTCGACAGGGTCGGGTGGATCTTGCCCTGCGCGATGAGGCGGTTGGCCTCCCACGACTCGCGGTAGTTGGCGAAGTGGCTGGAGATGATCTTCTTGAGGTTCATCCACAGGTAGCGGTTGTCGTACTCGTGCATGTAGCCCGAGGTCGACGCGCACGTGGTGATCGTGCCGCCCTTGCGGGTGACATAGACCGAGGCGCCGAAGGTCTCGCGGCCCGGGTGCTCGAAGACGATGTCGATGTCCTCGCCGCCGGTGAGCTCGCGGATGGCCTTGCCGAAGCGCTGCCACTCCTTCGGGTTCTGCTGGGTGCCCTCCTCGTTCCAGAACTTCGGGGCCAGCTCGGAACGGTTGATCACCATCTCGGCGCCCATGTTGCGCACGATCTGCGCCTTCTCCTCGTTGGAGACGACGCAGATCGGGTTGGCGCCACCGTTGAGGGCGTACTGCGTCGCGAAGCCGCCGAGACCGCCGGAGGCGCCCCAGATCAGGACGTTGTCGCCCTGCTTCATGTTGCCGCCGTTGGC
>JASLDK010000382.1 GCA_030145945.1 Nocardioides sp. | reverse complement strand
CGACATCCGTGCCAACTCGGCAAGTTGAGCGTCGCTCAGTTCATGTGCGGCGCGCATGGTGGCGTACTGCCCGTCGAGCCGTGAGCCGAAGAGCAGTGGGTCGTCAGCCCCGAGCGCCACCGTGGCTCCGGCCTCCAGCAGCGTCGGCAGCGGCACCGAGGTGAGATCCGTGTAGACGCCGAGGGCGACGTTCGAGACCGGGCACACCTCGAGCGCAACGCCGGCCTCCACGATCCGCTCCAGCAGGGCAGGGTCCTCAGCGGCGCGGACCCCGTGGCCGAGTCGTCCGGCGTGCAGGGAGTCGAGGCAGACGCGAATGTGGTCCGGGCCGAGGAGTTCGCCACCGTGGGGGGCCAGCAGCAGACCTGCTCGCTCGGCGATCGCGAAGGCGCCTGAGAAGTCGGAGGTCCGGCCCCGCCGCTCGTCGTTGGAGAGTCCGAAGCCGACGACCCCGCGGTCGGCGTACTGACTGGCCAGTCGGGCCAACGTCCGTGCGTCCAGCGGGTGGCGGGTGCGGTTGGCGGCGATGACGACCGCGATCCCCAGGCCGGTGCGCTCGGAGGCGTCGTGAACCGCGTCGAGGACAAGGTCGGTGAAGGCGGTGATGCCGCCGAACCGGGCGGCGTACCCACTCGGGTCGACCTGGATCTCCAGCCAGCGCCCGCCGTCGGCGACGTCGTCCTCGGCTGCCTCAAGCACGAGACGGCGTACGTCGGCCTCGGTGCGCAGCACCGAACGGGCCACGTCATAGAGGCGCTGGAACCGGAACCAGCCCTTCTCGTCCGCTGCCGCGAGTTGGGGCGGCCACTGCGACACCAGGGCGTCCGGCAGAGCGATTCCGTCCCGGGCGGCCAACTCGAGCAATGTCGTGTGACGCATCGAACCGGTGAAGTGCAGGTGGAGGTGGGCCTTGGGCAAGTCCTTGATCTCCGGCACGTGCTCATCCTAGGGAGGCGTCTGCAGGTCCGACGGGGAGGCACGGGCGCACTTGACTTGAACATGTTCAAAAAAATCTCCTAGGGTCTCTGCTTGTCAGGATTTGAACATGTTCAAGAAAGGGATCTGGCCATGAACTTCACCATTGCCGGGTACGTCGTCTACCTCGCCATCACCGTGCCCGTCACCATCTGGGTCGCCTCCACGCTCGCCCGCAACGGACGCGTGTTCCTCGACGACGTGTTCAAGGGCGACGAGGGGCTGGCCTCCGCCGTCAACCAACTACTGGTCGTCGGGTTCTACCTGCTCAATCTCGGCTTCGTCATGCTCTACCTGCGCGGTGGTCGCGCCGACGGTGTGGAGGACGTCTTCAACGCCTTGAGCATCAAGATCGGCGTCGTGCTGCTCACGCTCGGACTGCTGCACTTCTTCAACGTCTACGTGTTCAACCGCCTGCGTCGCCGAAGCCGGATCGAGCAGATGCCGCGGGGTCCGGTGTTCCCGGTGGCCGTCAATCAGGGCTACCCGGCCGGTCCCTACCCTGCTCCCGGCCATCCCGACGCCCCGCGTCGATGACCATCGGGGTCACGAGATGAGCAAGTCCGAGGGGGCGCACGCTCCGCCACGCGCAGGACGCACGCTGGCTGCGTTGTCGTCAGTCGCCGGGACTCCGTCCCGCCTCCCTCCTCCGCCTTGCCATCGCACGCCCTGTGCGAGGCTCGCTCGCACGCCCCCTCGGACCTACTCATCTAGGCTGCGGTCGTGCCCGATGCCCCGCTGACTCCCAAGGCTGCGCAGACCCGGGCGGCCATCTTGGCCACGGCACTCGGGCTGTTCCGCGAGGAGGGCTATGACCGCACCACGATGAGGGCGGTCGCCAAGGAAGCGGGCGTATCCCTCGGCAGTGCGTACTACTACTTCGCCTCCAAGGAGCACCTCGTCCAGGCCTTCTATGACGAGTTGCTGACCGAACACGGCGCGGCGGTCGAGCACGTGCTCCTTCAGGAGAGCGATTTCGCCGGCAGGCTGCGCGGCTCGCTGGAGGCCTGGCTGGAGGTCGCCGCGCCCCATCACGCGTTCGCGGCGCAGTTCTTCCGCAATGTGGCCGATCCTGCGAGTCCGTTGTCGCCCTTCAGTCCCGAATCCGCGCCGGCCCGGGAGGGCAGCATCGCGCTGATGGCTCGCCTGGTCGAGGGCTCCGACGCGAAGCTCAATCGACGTCTCGCTGCACGCCTGCCCGAGTTGCTGTGGCTGCTGCAGATGGGAGTCGTCCTGTTCTGGGTGTACGACGCCAGCCCAGGTCAGCGGCGCACCCGAACCCTCGTGCGGGGGGTCGTGCCACTCGTCGACAAGTTGGTGCGGATGAGTCGCCTGCCCGTGCTGCGTGGGGTGGTCGACGACGTGTTGACCTTGTTGGACGTGGTCGGGACCGGCCGCTCCGCCTGATCCGGACCGCCCGAACTGCTGCGGTTCGGGCAGGCCCGTACTTTGGACCGGGCTGGGTGCATCTGTAGAGTGATCCTCGGTGGATTTCCCCCATGCTCGATCGCGCCCTGAATCAGGTCGCAGCTGAGCGGGAGAGGCCCCGAAGGGCACTAGCTCAATTGGCAGAGCATCGGCCTCCAAAGCCGAGGGTTGGGGGTTCAAGTCCCTCGTGCCCTGCAAGACATGACGAAGAGCCGGCCGCTGGTCGGCGTGACCAGGAGAAGGTGAGCAGCGTGGCCGATGCTCCGGCAGTCGACGGGGGCCGCAAGGAACCGTCGAGCAGCAAGCAGGCCGACCAGCGCACCGGACCGGTGACGTTCTACCGCCAGGTCGTCGCAGAGCTGCGCAAGGTCGTCTATCCGACCCGCGAACAACTCGGCACCTACTTCGTCGTCGTCATCGCCTTCGTGCTCGTGATGATCGCGATCGTGTCGGTGCTCGACCTCGCGCTCGGCAAGCTCGCCTTCGCGATCTTCACCGGCGCCGACGACATCTGAGCCTCGACGCGACCGCGCGTCCGGCTGACAACTCGATTCGACAACTGATGGAGCAGTACGTGTCCGAGCAGTACGACCCGGCCCAGGCTGACGAGGCGCTCGACGAGGCGACCTTCGACGAGACCCCCGAAGAGGGCACCGACGTCGAGAGCTCTGACGCCGAGGTCTCCGACGAGTTCGCAGCAGCCGAGGACGACGCCGACGAGGCTGACGCCGACGAGGCCCACGCCGACGAGGCTGACGAAACCGACGTCGCCGGCGACGCCGAAGAAGAGGACCCGCTCGAGGCCTTCCGCCGCGAGCTGTGGGCCAAGCCCGGCGACTGGTTCGTGGTGCACACCTACTCCGGCATGGAGAACCGGGTGAAGCAGAACCTCGAGAACCGGATCCACTCCCTCAACATGGAGGACTACATCCACGAGATCGTGGTCCCCACCGAGGAGGTCGCCGAGATCAAGAACGGTCAGCGCAAGATGGTCAAGCGCACCGTTCTCCCCGGCTACGTCCTGGTCCGCATGGACCTCACTGACGAGTCCTGGTCGGCCGTGCGGCACACGCCGTCGGTCACCGGCTTCGTCGGCCACAGCCACCAGCCCGTGCCGCTGAGCATGGACGAGGTCGAGAAGATGCTGGCCCCGGCCGTCATCACTGCCGCAGCCGCCGAGGCCGAGGCGGCCTCCGCCACGCCCGGCAGCCCGACCACGCCGGCCAAGAAGCCGATCGAGGTCGCCGACTTCGATGTCAACGACTCCGTGCTCATCGTCGACGGTGCGTTCGCCACGCTGCACGCGACCATCACCGAGATCAACGCCGAGTCGCAGCGGGTCAAGGCGCTCGTCGAGATCTTCGGCCGTGAGACCCCGGTCGAGCTGTCCTTCGCTCAGATCCAGCGCGTCTGATCCTGCTGCGCTGACCAGCCGCGATTCGTCGTACGGGCGAAGTCGCGGAAGAATGTCTGGGTTGCCCTGCTCCGGCAGGGTGAACGCAGGTGGCAGAGGCGTACGACGTACGCCTCGTCATGACCACGAGAAGAAAGAGATAGAGGAATGCCTCCCAAGAAGAAGATCGCCGCACTGGTCAAGGTGCAGCTGCAGGCTGGTTCGGCCACCCCGGCTCCGCCGGTCGGTACCGCCCTCGGTCCGCACGGCGTCAACATCATGGACTTCTGCAAGGCGTACAACGCCCAGACCGAGTCCATGCGCGGCAACGTCATCCCCGTCGAGATCACGATCTACGAGGACCGGACGTTCGACTTCATCACGAAGACCCCGCCGGCCGCGGAGCTGATCAAGAAGGCCGCCGGCCTCAAGAAGGGCTCGGGCGTCCCGCACAAGGAGAAGGTCGGCAAGCTGACCAAGGACCAGGTGCGCGAGATCGCCACGACCAAGCTCCCCGACCTCAACGCCAACGACATCGATGCCGCGATGAAGATCGTGGAGGGCACTGCCCGCTCGATGGGCGTCACGACCGACTGAAGCACCGTGGAAGGGCCGCGCTGGCCCGCTGACCACATCTCCTCTTCAACTTAAGGAACCACCATGCAGCGCAGCAAGACCTACCGCGCGGCTGCCGAGACGTTCGACAAGAACGAGCTCTACGCGCCGCTGGCCGCGATCAAGATCGCCAAGGCCGCCAGCAAGAAGAAGTTCGACGAGACCGTCGACGTCGTCATGCGCCTGGGTGTCGACCCCCGCAAGGCCGACCAGATGGTGCGCGGCACCGTCAACCTGCCGCACGGCACCGGCAAGACCGCCCGCGTCCTGGTGTTCGCCAACGGTGACAAGGCCGACGCCGCCCGCGAGGCCGGCGCCGACTTCGTCGGCAGCGACGAGCTGATCGAGTAGGTCAACGGCGGCTGGCTCGACTTCGACGCCGTCGTCGCGACCCCCGACATGATGGGCAAGGTCGGCCGGCTCGGTCGGGTGCTCGGCCCGCGCGGCCTGATGCCCAACCCGAAGACCGGCACGGTGACCC
>JASLDK010000365.1 GCA_030145945.1 Nocardioides sp. | reverse complement strand
CACCTGGTGAGTGCTGAGCGCGACTTTGGTCATTTCGGGGCAGTGCATCTCGGACAACGCCGGAGTTCGCCGGCCCAGCCTCGTCGCTGGAGGACGATCGCGACCTGGCTCGCGGTGGCGCACGACTCGTCGAACACGAGCGCGTAGGTCACCCGGATCGTCACCGCATCGCGAGCAACGCGCTCGGCCAGGTCGCGGCGGGCATCGGCATTGCGAGCCTCGGGCGAGTCGTGGAAGGCGCGACCGTCAGGCTCCACGATGACGCCGTACTGCTCGTAGAGCACATCGACATGGGTACGCCGACCGGTCGACCTGCTCGCGTGCTGACGCGATCCACGGGGAAGACCGTGCGCGCGCTCGACGAGGTGGAGGTAGCCCCGCTCGAGGACCGAGTCCGCCCCCGACTCGACGTCATCGATCATCCCGACGATCAGGTCGCGGCCGACCATGCGGGTCCGCTCGGCCATGGCCTCGCGCAACAGGCGCGGCCACACCCGTCGCGTCTGGGCCGCGCGGGCCAGCACGGCGTACGCGCCGGCGACATCGCCCCGGCGAATCCGGTCCTCCATGACGTCGATCGTGGCGTGGCCCGGACGGACGCGCGGCGGACGCTGGTCCCACTCCACCCGGCCATCGAGGTTGCGCGAGCGGTGGACGACGACGCCAGCGACGCGTTGGAGTGTCCGTTCGGCAGCGACCACGACATGGACCTGATCGGGGGAGAGCCCGGGCGTTGCCGAGTCGTGGGAGAGGGCCGCAGGGGCACACGCGAACAGTGCCACCCACTCGCGCTGCGCTCGGTCGAGCTCGCCGTTGTGGACGACGTACACCCCGGGGCTGGCCGCATGGAGCTCGCGGCGCCGCAACATTCGGGCGATGTCGTGGTCGGTTGCTCCCAACTCGCGAAGCTGCCCGCGCGAGACGACGCCGTTCTGCTCCCAACGCAGGAGGCACTGGAGCGCGGGATGTTCGAACTCGAGGTGGCGAGGCACCGCCTCAGGTTCGCATCGGGCAGCCGTATCGAGCCACCGCCTCGAGCGCAGTCTGTGGACAACTCGTTGTGTCGCGCTCAGCACGCACCAGGTGAGTGCCGAGCGCGACGCAAGCCCCCAACGAGCCGGCCTGCAGCGCCGCCAACCCGGCGCCAACCAACCCTCCCTAGCGTGAGCGGGGTCACATAGCCCGCGCTTGTCGGACCAGCTCAAGGGAGAGTCATGACCCGGATCAACCTCACCGTCGACGGCCAGTCGGTGGCCGACGACGTCGAACCCCGGATGCTGCTCGTGCAGTACCTCCGGGAGAAGGTCGGCAAGACCGGAACGGTCGTCGGTTGCGACACCAGCAACTGCGGCGCCTGCACGGTCCACCTCAACGGCAGGAGCGTGAAGTCCTGCAACGTGCTCGCCGTCCAGGCGGACGGCGGTGAGGTCACCACCATCGAAGGACTCGCAGGTGAGGACGGCGCCCTGCACCCGGTCCAGGAGGCGTTCCGTGAGTGCCACGGTCTGCAGTGCGGCTACTGCACGCCCGGCATGATCATGCAGACCGTCGACCTCCTCGCGGAGAACCCGAACCCGTCCGAGGAGGCCATCCGGCTCGGCCTCGAGGGCAACCTGTGTCGCTGCACGGGCTACCACAACATCGTGCGAGCGGTGCAGCACGCAGCAGGCGCCAGTGAGGGGGCGACGGCATGACCGCCACCCAGGAGCCCACGCAGGGCAGGGAGATCGGCCGCGACCGTCGTCGCAAGGAGGACCAGCGCCTCATCACCGGCCGCACCCGGTGGACCGACAACATCACCCTTCCGGGGATGCTGCACCTCGCGATGGTGCGCAGCCCCTTCCCGCACGCCAAGTTCACGTCCATCGACACGGCGGCGGCCAAGGCCAGCCCCAACGTGGTGGCCGTGCTCACCGGCGCCGACCTGGGGGAGGCCCAGGGTGCGTGCATCAACGCGTGGCCCGTCGTACCCGACCAGGTGACGCCGGGACACCTCCCGATGCCGGTCGATCGGGTCGCCTTCGCCGGTGAGACCGTTGCCGTCGTCGTGGCCCGCAGCGCCGCTGAGGCGCGGGACGCGGCCGAGCTGGTCGAGGTCGACTACGAGGAGCTGCCCGCAGCCCTCGACCTAAAGAGAGCTGCGTCGGCACACGTGGAAGGGGGAGCGCTCGCCCACCCCGACCTCGGCACCAACATCAGCGCCGTGTGGAAGTTCGACTCGGCCGAGGCCGGCACCGGCGGTGACGTCGAACAGGCGATTGCCGAGGCGCGCGCGAACGGCGTCGTGATCGAGCGCGAATACCGTCAGCAGCGGCTGATCCCCGCATTCATGGAGCCGCGCAGCGTCGTCGTCGACCCGACGGGTGAGCAGATCACCATCTGGTCCGCGACCCAGGTGCCGCACATCCTGCGCTTCGCGATCGCGGCCACGACCGGAGTGCCCGAGTCCAAGATCCGCGTGATCGCCCCCGACGTCGGCGGCGGTTTCGGAGGCAAGCTGCAGCAGACGCCGGAGGAGATGATCGCGTTCGCGGTTGCCCGCCGCCTCGGCAAGCCGGTGAAGTTCACCGAGACCCGCAGCGAGTCCCTGCTCACTGCCCACCACGGCCGCGACCAGTGGCAGCGCCTCACGCTCGCCGCCACCAAGGAGGGACAGGTCACCGGTCTCAAGGTCGACCTGCTCGCCGACCTCGGGGCGTACGTCGCCATCGTCGGCGGCGGGGTGCCGGTGCTCGGTGCGTTCATGTTCAACGCGATCTACAAGTTCCCGGCCTACCAGTTCCAGACCACCAACGTCCTCACCAACAAGACCTGGACCGACGCCTACCGCGGCGCCGGACGGCCCGAGGCGACGTTCGCGATCGAGCGGCTGATGGACGAGCTCGCCAACGAGCTCGGCAAGGACCCGTTCGAGGTCCGCGAGATGAACTGGATCAAGCACGAGGAGTTCCCGTTCACCACGGTCGCGGGTCTCGAGTACGACTCCGGCAACTACGAGGCCGCCACCGCGCGCGCCAAGGAGATGTTCGGGTACGACGACCTGCGGGCCGAGCAGGCCGAGCGACGCGCCCGCGGGGACAAGGTCCAGCTCGGGCTCGGCGTCTCGACCTTCACCGAGATGTGCGGCCTCGCGCCGTCTCGCGTGCTGGGCAGCCTCAACTACGGTGCCGGCGGTTGGGAGCATGCCGAGGTCAGGATGCTCGCGACCGGAAAGGTCGAGGTGCTGACCGGGGCGTCCGCCCACGGACAGGGACACGAGACGGCATTCAGCCAGATCGTGGCCGACCGCCTCGGCGTACCGTTCGAGGACGTCGAGGTCCTGCACGGGGACACGCAGATCTCCCACAAGGGTCTCGACACCTATGGGTCCCGCAGTCTGGTCGTCGGCGGTGAGGCCCTGGTGCGGGCCGTCGACAAGGTCATCGAGAAGGCCAAGCCGATCGCGGCGCACCTGCTCGAAGCCTCCGCCGACGACCTCGAGTTCGCCGACGGGAAGTTCACCGTCAAGGGCACCGATCAGGGAATGGCGATCACCGAGCTCGCCACCGCCGTCTTCGCCGCCCACAACCTCCCCGACGGCGTGGAGCCGTCGATCGACGCGGAGGCGACCTACGACCCGGTGAACTTCAACTACCCGCACGGAACCCACCTGTGCGCGGTCGAGATCGACACCGAGACCGGCCAGGTCAAGCTGCGCAAGTACGTCTGCTGCGACGACATCGGCAACGTCATCAACCCGCTGATCGTCTCGGGCCAGGTCCACGGTGGTCTGGTCCAGGGCATCGCCCAGGCGTTGTGGGAGGAGGCGGTGTACGACGACAACGGGACGCTGGTGACCGGGTCCTTCGTCGACTACCTGCTGCCGACGGCCGCGGACACGATCAACTTCGAGATCGACCACACCACCTCCCCGGCGACCACCAACTCGCTCGGCACCAAGGGTGTCGGCGAGGCAGGCACGATCGCCTCCACGCCGGCGGTCGTCAACGCCGTCGTCGACGCGCTGCGGCCCTACGGCGTCCACGACGTCGCGATGCCGTGCACGCCCGAGCGGGTGTGGCGAGCGATCAACAGCGGAGGATCCGGGGGCACGACCACGGAGGCCGCCGCACCCCACTTCGACGAGTCGGAAGGAGCAGCACAGTGATCCCCGCAGCCTTCGAGTACGTCGCCCCCGCGTCGGTGGAGGAAGCCCTCGCTGCCCTCGCCGAGCATGGTGACGACGCCAAGATCATCGCCGGCGGGCAGAGCCTGCTGCCGGTGCTCCGGATGCGCCTCAACGCCCCGGAGTGGGTGATCGACCTCGGCCGGATCGATTCGCTGCGCGGCGTACGCGACGGGGGAGACCACCTCGCGATCGGCGCGATGACCACCCACCACGATGTCGGCGAGAGCCCGCTGGTCCACGAGCACGCGCTCCTGATCAGCAAGGCGATCACCCACCTTGCCGACGCCCAGGTCCGGCACCGTGGCACCTTCGGCGGCGCGCTCGCCCACGCGGACCCGGCAGGCGATCTCGGGGCGCCTGCCCTCGCCCTCGACGCCACCTTCGTGGTGCAGGGGCCGGGCGGCACCCGGGAGATCGCGGCGGCCGACTTCTTCGTCGACCTCTTCGAGACCGCGATGTCCGACGACGAGATCCTGGTGGAGGTGAAGGTCCCCAAGTACGACGGCTGGGGGGCGACGTACGAGAAGTTCGTCAGGATCGCGCACCAGTGGCCGATCGTCGCGGTCGCGGCGACGGTCCGGATGGAGGGCGACACCATCGCCGAGGCACGCATCGGACTCACCAACATGGGCTCGACGCCCGTGCGGGCCCGCGCCGCCGAGGCGGCACTGGTCGGTGGCCTCGCCACGGAGGAGTCGGTGGCCGCGGCCGCCGCGCTCGCCGCGGACGGCACGAACCCGCCCAGCGACCTCAACGGCGACGCGGACTACCGACGCCACCTGGCGACGGTGCTCACGCGGCGCGCGGTGCTTGCAGCAGCGGGAAGGAGCTGACCTCCGGCGATGGATCTCAGTCATTCCTTCACGGTCCCGACATCGCTCGACGCGACCTGGGAACACTTCCAGGACATCGGCGCGCTCGCCGAGTGCTTCCCGGGAGCCCAGGTCACGGCGGTCGGCGCCGACGACGACGGAGCGCCGACCTTCGAGGGGACCTGCAAGGTCAAGCTCGGCCCGATCGCACTGGTCTACACCGGCTCCGGCAAGTTCGTCGAGCGTGACGAGGCCGGCAAGCGGTTCGTGGTCGACGCGAAGGGCCGCGACAAGCGGGGCAACGGGACCGCCGGTGCCAAGGTCACCGTGACCATGGCACCGGCAGGGTCGGGGGAGTCGACGCAGGTTGACGTGGTCACCGACCTCGCGATCACGGGCAAGCCCGCTCAGTTCGGACGCGGCGTCATGCAGGACGTCTCGGACAAACTGCTCGGTCAGTTCGTGTCGTGCCTGGAGCAGCGGTTGGCCGCCGAGGCCGCGCCTGCGGAACCCGCCGCGTCCGCAGGACCTGTGGACACCCTCGACTCCGCGGCCGCCGGAGCGGCATCCGAGAATGGTTCGGCGGCCGCGGCACCAAGCGCACCTCCGCCGCCCACGCCGATCCGTCCGGCCACGCCCCGCCCCGCGCCGGCCGCGTCCAACGACGACGCGCTGGACCTCGGTTCGGCAGTGCTCCCTGTGCTCCTCAAGAGTTATGGGAAGCAGGTGGGGATCGCGGTCGGTGTGCTGGTCGTGATCGGTCTGGCACGTCGACGGTGTCGTCGCCGCTCGTGAGTTGTCGCAGTTGAACGCGCAGAAGGCGCCCGGTTCCCCGGGCGCCTTCTGTGTCGGTGAGGTGGCTCGGCCAGATCAGGGGATCCGGCGCACGGACCGCCCTCAAGCGGCGCGGTAGCGCTCGATCTGCCCGCCGAGCTCTTCGAAGAGTGCCTGGTTGAGGCTGAACACCGCGCGGACCTCGTCGACGGTTCGGGTCACCTCGTCGGGGGAGAGGTCGAGCGCGTCGAGCCGGGCCCGATAGGCGTCCTTGTAGGGCTTCGGCTTGGGGATCTCGGTGAACTCGTAGAAGTGCACGCCCTCACCCTCCGGCAGGTCGAAGGTGCGTTGCAGCATGCGACCGATCACCTGGCCGCCGGACAGGTCGCCCAGATAGCGCGTGTAGTGGTGCGCCAGGAGGAGGCCACCCCACTCAGCGGCGGCACGGATCCGGTCGACGTACGCCGTGGCGGCCGGTGAGTCGACCTGCTCGGGATCGATGCCGGGTGCCCAGTGGGCGAGGTCGGCGTCGATGGCGGCGAGCCGGTCGAGTGCGGAGTCCTGGATCGCCGCGACGATCGGATCGTCCGCCTGCTCGGCCAGGGTCTCCTCGAGCGCGGCATAGACGCGTCGCAGCCGCAGCAGCAGGTCGGCGTACGCGTCGGCCGTCAGTCTGCCCTCGAGAAGTTCGGACATGAAGTGGGTGCTCTCGGCGGCCTCGTGCTCGGCGCGAGAGCCGTCGCGCATGGCGTGGGAGAGCGGGACGAACGGGGTCTCGGTCGTGGACACGGGGTCCTCCTCGGAAGGTCGTGATGGTTGCTGACAGATTGTCGAAAAGATTTCGACAACTTGTCAACACCATGCGATCAAGTTTAGCCTAACCTAAATAAGGTTCGCCTAACAATTGACCGAGAAGTGAGTGTCCCCGTGAAGTCCCACCCCGTCCGCAGGCCGTGCTTCGCCCTGGCGTCGATCGCTGCCGCCGTCGTTCTCACGGCGTGTGGCCTGTCGTCGCCGTCGGATGCGGAACGCAACAACGGCTCGAGCGGTACGCCGGCACCGCGCCTGTCCGACGTCACGCCGTTGGCCGACGTTCGGGGATGGAGGGGCGCGACGAGTGCGGTGGCTGATGACTCGGTCGATCCGATCGCGGTGGGCAGGCCGCACCTTCCGGTGACGGTGACCGACGCCCAGGGCACGAAGGTGACGGTCAAGGACGCGAGCAGGATCCTCGCGCTCGACGTCTACGGCACCCTCGCCCGCACCGTCTTCGAGCTGGGGCTGGGGGACCATGTCGTCGGCCGCGACATCTCGACCCAGTTCGACGAGGCCGCCGACCTGCCGCTGGTGACTCAGAACGGCCATGACCTCTCGGCCGAGGCCATCCTCGAGCTCGATCCGACCGTCATCATCACCGACACCTCGCTCGGTCCGTGGAACGTGATCCTTCAGATGCGCGACGCCGGCATCCCCGTCGTGGTCGTCGACAGCCATCGTGGGCTCGACAACGTCGACGCACTCACCACGTCCGTTGCTGCGGCCCTCGGAGTTCCGGACGCAGGTGCTGCGCTGGTGGCCCGAACGACGGGCCAGGTCGACGCCGTGCGGGAGGCGATCGCCGACGTCGCTCCCTCCAACGAGGGTGACCGACTCCGGACGCTGTTCCTCTATGTCCGTGGTCAGGCGGGCGTCTACTACCTGTTCGGGGAGGGTTCCGGCGCGGACGGACTGATCGACGCCCTCGGGCTCTACGACGTCGCCGGGGAGATCGGCTGGGACGGCATGAAGCCGGTCACCGACGAGGCGATCATCGCCGCACAGCCCGATCTGGTCCTGATGATGAGCGGCGGGCTCGACTCCGTCGACGGCGTCGGGGGACTGCTGGAGCGTCTGCCCGCGTTGGCCAACACACCTGCCGGTGAGCGCGAGCGGTTCGTCGACATGGAGGACTCCCAGATCCTGGGCTTCGGCCCGCGGAGTGCCGCAGTGCTCAACGCCCTCGCGGTGGCGATCTATGCGCCGGAGGCGATCTCATGACGGCGGCGCCGATCAACCGAGCCTCGGCGAGCGGGCGGACGTCGTACGCCGTGCGCGGGACCGGTCTGATCGCCGTCCTGACCGGGCTCCTGCTGGTTGCGTTGGTCGTCGGCGCCGGGCAGGGCCAGTTGCCGATCGCGCCGGCCGAGGTGCTCGGCTCGGTGCTCCACCGGGTCGGCCTCGACATCGGCCCGCTGCCCACCCATCCACGCGGCGAGGCGACCTTGTGGGAGGTCAGGTTTCCGCGGGTCGCGCTGGCCGCCCTCGTGGGAGCGGCACTGGCGACCGCGGGCGCGGTGATGCAGGGCATCTTCGGGAATCCGCTCGCCGAGCCCGCTGTCGTCGGGGTGTCCTCGGGTGCTGCGGTCGCTGCTGGCGCGGTCATCGTCTTCGACATCGCGATCCTCGGGTCGTGGACCACGGCGGTCGCAGCCTTCCTCGGCGGGCTCGCCGCGACCCTGCTGGTCTATCTGCTGTCCCGCGACAGCGGCCGGACCGAGGTGGTCACTCTCGTC
>JASLDK010000357.1 GCA_030145945.1 Nocardioides sp. | reverse complement strand
GGCCTACCCGGACGACGGGAAGGGCGTCGTACTGCCCTTCCGGCGCACCTTCGTGGTCGCTCGCGCGTCCCGCTGATGGCAGCGACCACGGGGATGACCAGGGGGTGACCGGGGGATGACCGGGGACAGGGGTGTGCCGCCGGGGCCCCTCCCAAGACCCCGGTCACCCACTGGTCATCCCCGTGGTCGCTGCCATCAGCGGGACGCGCGAGCGACCACGAAGGTGCGCCGGAAGGGCAGTACGACGCCCTTCCCGTCGTCCGGGTAGGCCGATCGCAGCATCGCCTTGAACTCCTCCTCGAACCGCGGGCGGAGGTCGTCGGGCAGCGCCTGCAGAGTGGGGCGCGCACCCGTGCCGGACACCCAGGCGAAGACGGGGTCGGGACCGTGCAGCACGTGCAGGTAGGTCGTCTCCCAGGCGTCGACCTCGCAGCCGACCGCCCGGAGTGCCTGCAAGTAGGTCGCCGCCGGATGGGAGTGGGGCGTGGCGACGCCAGCGGTGTGCCCGGCGTACGGCGGGCGCTGGGCGAGTTCGGCGCGCAGCGTATGACTGGGCTCATCGTGGTTGGCGGGGACCTGGAAGGCCAACCACCCTCCGGGCGCGACCTTGCGGGCAAGGGCCGGGAGCAGGTCGAGGTGCTCGGGGACCCATTGCAGCGTCGCGTTGGAGACGAGTACGTCGATGCTTCGGTCGACCGCTTCACCCAGCCAGTCGCGCAGGTCCGCCGTCGCGAAGCTGATGCGGGCGGCCGCCGGGCTCTCGGTGGCGGCTCGGATCATCTCGGCGCTGGAGTCGACGCCGGTGATCGTGGCGCTCGGCCAGCGATCCGCGAGCAGGGCGGTGAGGTTGCCGGGGCCGCAGCCGAGGTCGACGACGGTGCGCGGCACCGGAGCGTCCGGAACCGGCGAGATGCGCGAGATCAGGTCGAGGAACGGGCGTCCGCGCTCGTCGGCATAGGTGAGGTAGCGCTCAGGGTCCCAGGTCGACATGGGTCGACCGTACGTCCCATTTATCTTGGTCTCAAGATTCTTGATCGGTCGGATAGGGTGAGTCCATGCGGGACGAGGTGGACGAGCTGGTCGAGGCGTGGGCGCGCGAGCGCAGCGACCTCGACCTCGGTCCCGTCGCCATCTTCAGCCGGATCTCCCGGCTCGCCCACCACGTCGACCGGGCCCGTCGGCACGCATTCACCACCCACGACGTCGAGTCGTGGGAGTTCGACGTGCTGGCCGCACTGCGCCGTGCCGGCGAGCCCTACGAGCTCTCCCCTGGCCGCCTGCTTCGCGAGACCCTGGTGACCAGCGGCACGATGACCAACCGGGTGGACCGCCTCACGACACGCGGCCTCGTCGAGCGCCACCCCGACCCGTCCGACCGTCGCGGCGTCCTCGTGCGCCTCACGCCCGACGGCAAGGACACGGTCGACGGCGCGTTCGCGGCCCTGCTCGACGCCGAGCGCGAGTTGCTCACCGAGTTGTCGGCCGACGACCAGGCCGAGTTGGCGTCGTTGTTGCGCCGACTGCTGCTGCCGTTCGCCGGCTGAGCCCGTCGTACCCGGCAGACGGGTCGTCAGATCGCTGATTTCGCTACCCGTTTGCCGGGTACGACGAACGAGGGCGGAGCGTCAGTTGCTGACCTTGGCGGTGCGCACCGAGATGCAGCACGACCGACGGTCTCCGCCACCGAAGACCAGTGACGTGCGCCCCTGGGCGTCGGTGCCGATCATCGGGTTCGACGCCTTGCCGGGGAGCCGATGGGTCGGCCCCCAGACCCCCGCAGCCGAGCGCCGGCGCACCATGGCCAACGGCCACTTCTTCGCGTTGACCTGCTGCTCCCAACTCAAGGTGACGTCGCCGGCCGGCCCCACCTCGAGCTGCGGGAGGAACAGGCTCCAGGCATAGGTGGCGAGGGGAGCCGAGACGTTCTCGCGGATCCACGGTGCACCGGGGGCGTCCTGGATCACCAGGAACGGCATCACCGTCTCGGCGCGGGTGTCGACCTGTTGGGCGTAGACCGCCACGCGGCCGGTCTCGGCGATGCCGACAGCGGTCGCATTGTTGGGGACCGGCAGGCTGCCGGCCGCAACCATCTCGGGCGCGCCCCAGGCGCCGTCCGGCGTACCCCTGCGAACGAAGACGCTGGACGCATCGCGCCACAACGCCACCCTGCGACCGTCGCGGGTGGTGGCGACAGCCGGCTGATCGAGAGAACCGGAGGCCAGCGTCGTCTGGGTCCAGCCCGTGCTCGGGCCACGAGTGGCGACCTGGATCCGGCCTGCGCCGAACTGATCCATCGCGACAGTGGCGATGCCCCGGTCGTCGATGGCGGGAGCGCTCGCCCGAGCATCCATCGGGTACGCCGGATCGGTGTCGAGTCGCTGTGCTGCCTCCCATCGCCCGCCGGGCGCACGGTAGGAGGCCATGGTCGTGAAGTTCTCGACGCTGAGGTCGAAGTTGCCGGCCCACTGGACGACGGCATAGCCGGTGCTGGAGACCGAGACGCGCGGGAACCCGGCGCGATCGCCCTTGGCCGAGAGGGTCTGCGGCTTGGACCAACCGCGTTTGCCCTTGCTCGTGACGGCCTTGACCAGGACGCTCCTGCCCTTCGACTGCGTCCACACCACGGTGGCTCGTCCACGGTCGTCGATGTCGACAGAGTTGGTGCCGGCGTAGTTGCGCACACCCTTCCAGGAGAACGCGGCGCTCAGTGTCTGCGGGCGGCTCCACCCGCCGTTGGCGGAGCGGCGAGCGACCCGCATCTTGCGATGTCCGCTGTCGCTGTCGACCCAGGCTGCGACACCGGCACCCGAGGCGTTGACGTCGTAACTCCAGAAGCTGGTGGAGAACATCGTGCTGCCGGCGAGCGTGGAGATCTTGATCCCGCGGGCCGCCGACGCCTGCGCCTGCGGGGCGGCGGGCGCGAGCAGGACCGAGAGGACCAGCGCGAGGGCCAGGAGCCCTCCCGAGAGAACGCGCTGCTTCATTCGAGAACCTCCGCTGCTTCGAGCCATTCCATCTCTGCCCCCTCCTTCTCCTCCATCAGCGCGGCGAGCTCCGCACCGATCGACGTCAGCTTGTCCGGGTCGGTGGCGTGCTGGGACAGGTCGGCGGTCAACTCCGCCTCGCGTGCGGACAGCCGCTCCAACACCTTGTCGAGGCGGGCCACGGTCTTCTTCGCCGCGCGCTCCTCGGCGGATCCCGCCTTCGCCTTGGGTACGCCGGCAGGCGCGACCGCCGCGCGAGGGGTCGGTGCACTCGGGGCCGCCACCGCCGGTGCGCCCGTTGCAGGCGTGGCCGCTGCGGTGTTGGCCCGGGCGATCGACGGCGCGTGCAGGCCTTCGGCCCGACGCTCGAGATATTCATCCACCCCGCGCGGCAGCATCGAGATCTTGCCGTCGCCGAGCAGTGCCCACACCGAGTCGGTGACGCGCTCCAGGAAGTAGCGGTCGTGGGAGACCACGACGAGGGTGCCGGGCCAGCCGTCGAGGAAGTCCTCGAGGACGTTGAGGGTCTCGATGTCGAGGTCGTTGGTCGGCTCGTCGAGGAGCAGCACGTTGGGCTCGGTCAACAACAGCCGCAGCAGCTGGAAGCGACGGCGCTCGCCACCGGAAAGGTCGCCGATCCGCGCAGTGAGCCGGTCACCGGTGAACCCGAAACGCTCGAGCATCGAGGTCGCCGTGATCTCGCCGTCGGCGGTCTTCGTGACCCGACGGATCGACTCGACGGTCGCAAGCACGCGCGCCTCAGGATCGTCGACCTCGACGTTCTGCGACAGGTGCTGCAGCGCGACCGTGCGGCCGTGCTTGACCTTGCCGACCGACGGCGCCGCCTCACCCGAGAGCAGCGAGAGCACGGACGTCTTGCCTGCACCGTTGACGCCGACCAGACCGACCCGGTCGCCTGGGCCCAGGCGCCAGGTCGCGTGTGAGAGCAACTGTCGCGTGCCGCGAGAGAAGTCGACGTCCTCGACGTCGATGACGTCCTTGCCGAGGCGTTGGGCCGCGAACCTCTGCAGCTCGAGCCGGTCGCGCGGCGGCGGCACGTCCTCGATGAGCAGGTTGGCTGCGTCGATGCGGAACTTCGGCTTCGACGTCCGTGCGGGGGCGCCGCGCCGCAGCCACGCCAGCTCCTTGCGGACCAGGTTCTGTCGGCGTACCTCCGAGGCCGCGGCCTGGCGCTGCCGTTCGGCCTTGGCGAGCACGAAGGCGGCGTACCCACCCTCGTAGATGTCGACGACGCCGTCGTGGACCTCCCAGGTCTGCTCGCAGACGGCGTCGAGGAACCAGCGGTCGTGGGTGACCACGACGAGCGCAGACGGTCGGGAGGCGAGGTGCGCGGCCAGCCAAGCGACGGCTTCGACGTCGAGATGGTTGGTCGGCTCGTCGAGGATGACCAGGTCGTGGTCGCCCAGCAGCAGTCCGGCCAGAGCACAGCGGCGGCGCTCGCCGCCGGACAGCCCGTGCACGGCGCGATCCAGGTCGACGCCGGCAAGCAGCACCTCGACGATCTCGCGCTGGCGCGGATCGGCCGCCCACTCGTGGTCGGCCTTCCCCTGCAGCACGACCTCGCGCACCGTGTGGGTGTCGTCGAAGTCGTCCTGCTGGGACAGCACCCCGACCAACAGGCCCCGCTGCCGGGAGACGCGTCCCTCGTCGGGCTCCTCGTCGCCGGTCATGATCCGCAACAGGGTCGTCTTGCCGTCACCGTTGCGGCCGACGATGCCGATCCGCTCCCCCGCGCCGACACCGAGCGAGACGTCGGTCAGCAGCGGCCGGACGCCGTACGACTTCGAGACCTTCTCCAGGTTGAGCAGCGAGTCAGACATAGGTCACCACGTGGGCTCCCGCGACCGGACCGGTGGCCAGGGTGCAACACAGCCCCTGGGCAGTGAGGTCGGCGACGGCGGCGCGGGCGTCCTCGACGTCGTCATGGAGCATGAGCAGGGTGGGGCCCGATCCAGAGAGGAGTACGCCGTCCGGCGAGGTCGAACGCAGCTGGACCTCGACGTCGACGAGGTCGGGGCGCAGGTCGCGGGCGGCAGGCCACAGGTCGTTGGCGAGCAGGTCGCCGATGTCATAGGTGTCACCGGCAGCGAGAGCCTGGATGAGGCGCTCGGGGATCGGCGGCTCGACGGGGGCGACAGGCGAGAGCTCGTCGAAGTGGCCATAGACCGCCGGTGTCGAGAGGCCTTCGTCGGAGAGGACGACGACCCACCACACTGAGCTGTTGTCGGTCAGGGGCGTGATGAGTTCGCCGTGTCCGGTGCCCAGCGCGGTGCCGCCGACGAGCGCGAACGGAACGTCGCTGCCGAGCGTCCCGGCGATCTGGAGCAGGTCCTCGTCAGTGGTCTGCAGGTCCCACAGCCGGTCGATCGCGAGCAGCGTGGCGGCGGCGTCGGCGGATCCACCGGCCATGCCACCCATCACCGGGATGCCCTTGGAGATGGTGATCCGAGCGGCACGGTCGATGCCGTGATGGGCCGTGAGGGCGCGGCCGGCGCGGATGGCGATGTTGGTGTCGTCGAGGGGGACGCCGGGGATCGGCTCGGTCAGGCCCACGGACCAGCCGCCGCCCTCGCCGGCGTCGGCGACCGTGACGTCGTCATAGAGACCGACTGCTTGATAGACCGTCGCCAACGCGTGCTTGCCGTCGGGACGCAGTCCGCCGACGCCGAGGTGGAGGTTGATCTTGGCGGGCGCGCGGACCGTCACCGGCGTCATGCAGTCACTCCCGTGGCTGGGTGGTGGAGGGCGATCGCGATCGCCACGAAGTCGTCGATCCCGAGGGCCTCGCCGCGGGTGAGCGGGTCGATGCCCGCAGCCTCGAGCGCGGCGCTCGCCTGCTCGGCACCGCCCGCGAGGGTGCGCAGCGCGCCGCGCAGGGCCTTGCGGCGCTGGGCGAAGGCGGCGTCGATGACCGCGAACACCTGCTCGCGGGTCACCTCGTCGGTCGGCGGCGCATGGTGGGTCCAGGCGACCAGGCCGGAGTCGACGTTGGGGGCGGGCCAGAAGACGTTGCGGCCGATCGCGCCCGCCCGGCGCACGTCCGCGAACCACGCCGCCTTGGCCGACGGGACGCCGTACGTCTTGGAGCCGGGGGGTGCGGCGAGGCGGTCGGCGACCTCGGCCTGGACCATCACCAGTCCGTGCCGGAGGGAGGGCAACAGCGCCATCAGGTGCAGCAGCACCGGCACCGAGACGTTGTAGGGCAGGTTCGCGACGAGCGCTGTCGGCGGGGTGCCCGGGATCTCGGTGACGGCCAGGGCGTCGGCCAGCACGATCCGGAACCGCTCCGCGTGGTCGGGGGCGAACGTCTTGATCGTCGCGGGCAACTCGCCCGCCAGCACGGGATCGATCTCGATCGCCGTCACCTCGGCGCCGACCTCGAGCAGAGCCAGCGTCAGCGACCCCAGCCCGGGCCCGACCTCCAGCACGGTCTCGTCGGCGGTGACACCGGACTCGCGCACGATCCTGCGAACGGTGTTGGCGTCGATGACGAAGTTCTGCCCCCGCTGCTTCGTGGGCCGGACGTCGAGTCGGGCAGCGAGGTCCCGAACCTCCGCCGGGCCCAGGAGCCGCGGGGCGGAGGATTCAGGCATGGGGTCAGGCTATCGGGGCAGGCCCAGTCGCGCGGCACAGGCGGGCCAGGCGCCGTAGCCGCCGGAGCGGTCCCGGACGCGGGTGGCGACCCGGATCTGCTCCTCGCGGGAGGCCTGGTGCGGATAGCCGGTCCCGCCGTTGGCACGCCAGGTGCCGACGTTGAACTGGAGACCGCCGTAGTAGCCGTTGCCCGTGTTGATGTGCCAGTTGCCGCCGGCCTCGCACTGGGCAAGGCGGTCCCACACCGTGTTGCCGGACTCGATCACCGGCTTGGTGCCGACGTGGACGACCTCTGCGGTGGGTGCGGTGATGACGTTCTCGGAGAGCACGACGCGGCGGACGACCTCGCCATTGCGGCGGGTGACCTCGTAGGTGACGTCGCGCGAACCGTCGACGCCCGGGGTCACGACCTTGGTCTGGCCCTGGAAGAGCGCCTTGTCATCGACCTTCGTGACGGGCGCCGGGACGACCTCACCCTCGACCGAACGCTCACGCTTCTCGATATCGGTGAACACGACCCGGTCGCCGTCGGCGAGTTGGGTGCCACGGGCCGGCTTGACCTTGTCGTTCTCGTCGAGCTGGACGCCGACCGCGGCGAGCGCGTCCTCGACGGTCAGCGCGGGGACCTCCTGGGTGACCGGCTCGGCACCGGCCAGTGCGAAGGTCAGGGTCTTGGGGGTGACGACGGCGATCTCGGCGCCACCACGGTCGATGTCCGCGCCGCGGCTGGTGGAGAGCCGGCTGTCGGCGTACGCACCACCGAAACCGGGGCCCATCGCTGCGCCGATTTCTCGGAGCGCACCCTGCACGTCGGTCGCGAGCACCCAGTGGGTGCTGGTCTGACCGTCGACGGTCAGCTCGACCGGGCGGCTGAACCGGACCGCGATCCGCTCCCCTGCCGTGATCTTCTCCTCCGGCGTCGGCTGGACGACGTCACGATCGGAGACCTTGAGCCCCTCGTCACGCAGCACGTCGGCGACGGTGTCACCGGTCGTGGAGACGACGCGCTCCTTGCCGTCGACCGAGAGGCGGACCTCGGTGGTCATCGCGCTGTAGCCCCAGGTCACCGCGCTGACGCAGACGAGCACCGCGGCGATGGTCGAGACCAGCACGGCCCGGCTGTGGGCCAGCTTCAGAAGGCCGACCTTGAGGGAGGACAAGGGGTTGAGGTGCGCAAGTCGCACGATTCTCCGAACGTCGTTCTGTCCGGGCCTCGGGTGGCCAGCTCGTCGTGACGAGGAGCTGGCCGGGGTGGTGCAACTGCGTCCCGATCCCGGCCGTCAGTCATCCACGAGAACAAACCCGCAAGCGAGATGCAAACTCGGCTGCACGCATCCACGCTCAGCGGGTGAGTCAGGTCACGCCGTTTTGCTAACTTTTGCAAGCACTCGGCAAGCGGGGTACCACGCCGCGCCGACCTACCAAGCGCCGCCGAAGGCGGCCTCGGTGTTCGCGTCGATCGCCGCGCACAGGCCGGCGAGGTCGTCGCCCCGTTCGGCGGCCATGGTGCGCACCGTCAACGGAATGAGGTACGGCGCGGTGGTGCGGCCGCGGTGAGGGTGGGGGGTGAGGTAGGGGGCGTCGGTCTCGACGAGGATCCGGTCGCGGGGGGCGATCCGCAGGGCCTCACGCAGCGGCTCGGCGTTCTTGAAGGTGACGGTGCCGGCGAAGGACAGGAAGG
>JASLDK010000304.1 GCA_030145945.1 Nocardioides sp. | reverse complement strand
GCCGCGTAACACCAGGCAGCGGCCGCGGCATGAATCAGGTGAAGGACGACATCGGGTCGTCCCGAAGGAGGAATCCATGCGCAAGCTCACCCCGTTCCGCGCCGCCGCCGGCGCGTTCGCCGTCGTCCTGGCGACCCTGGGTGGTGCGTACGCCGTCGGCGCCGCCACCGCCAGCAGCGAGAGCCCGAACCTGGTTCAGCACGACTCCAGCAGCGACTCGACCTCCGATGCCACGCCGGACGACCCGTCCGATGACACCGCCACCGAGACGACGACCGATGGAACTGACGACTCCACCGACACACCCGAGGTCGAGGACTCCCCCACCACGAGCGAGCGGCACGACCGGGGCGAGCGGCGCGACAGCCGGTCGGACGACCACGGCGACGCCAGCGACGACAGCGACGACCAGGGCGAGGGTCGCGGCGACCGGGCCGACGAGTCAGGCGACGACCATGGCCACCGCAGCCACAAGGAAGGCCGCGCCGAGGAGCACGGCGACGACCACGGCGACGGCCGTGGGCATGACGGTTCGGACGACTGAGCACCGGTGGACCGCCTGCGCGATCTGAGCGTGCCGATCCCGGCGACGCCGGCCGAGCCCGACTTCATGGCTCTGCTGGCAGCTCAGGCGCGGGCGTCGGTCCCCGCATCGGGTACGCCGGCCGCCACTGCGCGACACGGATGGACCGTTGCGCTGGCGGCTGCCGCGGTGGCGGCGATTTCGGGCGCCGCGGTCGCGCTCGATGGTCTCGGCGATGGCGGTGACGAGCGGCCGCTGCCTGCCACGTCGGTGTCGACCCATGACTCGACGCGGCAGCCGACGCCGGGGCCGGCCGACACCCGACCCGCCGCGCCCGGCGAGGCGCCTTCCGGCGATGTACGGACCGGCATCAGCCGGACCGACGGCCCGGTGAACGACCACCCCTCGAGCACGACCATCCAGCCGTCCCACCACGCGGCCCCCGACGACAAGGGCGACGGTCGCGACGAGGGCACCACGGACCACCAGGCCGACGACCACGGCGGTGACCGCGGAGTTGGCCAGGGCGGCACGGACAAGCACGGCGGCAACGACGACCGCGGCGGCACGCACGACTCCTCGGGTGACGGTGCCGACAGCAGCCATGGATCGTCGAACGACTGAGCGACGTGACCGACGACGAACTGGTCGCCCGCGCCCGTGAGGGCGATCCGGAGGCGTGGCGCGAGCTCTACGAATCCCTGACCGGACGTCTGCTCGTGTGGCTGCGCACCCGCCCGTCAGGCGACCCGATGGTCGACGTCGACGACCTGGTGGCGCAGACCTGGCTCGTGGCAGCCGGTTCGATCGCCGACTTCCGCGGCGATCGTGACGACTTCGCGGGATGGCTGTTCGGGATCGCCCGCAACCATGCGACGGGGGCGCGGCGGCGTGCCGCCCGGCGTGCGACGACGCCCGCTGAACCCACCAGCATCGGCGAGTTGATGGCCCTCGGCCACGCGACCCCCGACCTCGACGTCCAGGTGACCGGTGAGGCCTGGGCGCGTCAGGTCCTGTCGGCGCTGCCCGATCGCGAACGGGAGGTGCTGACCTGCACGGAGGTTGCGGGTCTCAGTCCGCAACAGACCGCCGCGGCGCTCGGCATCAGCCCGGCCGCCGTACGCGTGGCGCGGCACCGCGGGCTGGGCCGCCTGCGCAGGACGCTGGTCACGCCGAGCCTCACCGCTGCGCGATGAACTCCAGCGCCCGGCGATAGCCGTCGATGCCCTGCCCGGAGATGGTCGTCGCCGCATGCGGTTCGACGTACGACGTGTGCCGGAACTCCTCGGCGCGCTGCTTGGGCTCGGAGATGTGGACCTCGACCAACGGGGCCGTCAACTGGGCGCAGGCGTCATACAGAGCCAACGAATAGTGCGTCCACGCAGCCGCATTGAGGACCACCGCAGTGGCGTCGTCGGCGGCCTGGTTCAACCAGTCGAGCAGTTCGCCCTCGTGGTTGGTCTGGCGCACCTCGACCGTCAGCCCCAACTCCCGCCCCCACCCGGCGCAGAGCTCGGCGAGCTGGTCGTGGGTGGTGGAGCCGTAGATCTCGGGCTGCCGTCGGCCCAGGCGCCCGAGATTGGGACCGTTCAGGACCAGGACGGGCCTCACGACGCGCCTCCGGAGATCGCGGCGAACGCAGAGCGGAGGTCGTCCTCAGACGGCCCGGCGAGGACGGTGGGACGAGCGATGTCGTCGAGGACGAGGAAGCGGAGCTCGTTGCCGCGGGCCTTCTTGTCGACGCGCATCGTGGCGAGCAGTGGCTCGAAGTCAGCGCCTGACCATGACGTCGGGAGTCCGACCCGGCCGAAGGCGGTGCGGTGCCGCGCAACGACGTCCGGGGCGAGCGAGCCGGCGCGGGAGGCGAGCTCCGCCGCGTAGACGCAGCCGACGGCGACCGCCTCGCCGTGCCGGATCTGATAGTCGGTGGCCTTCTCGATCGCATGGGCAAGCGTGTGGCCGTAGTTGAGGACCTCGCGTCCCGGATGCCCGTCCGCACCGCCGGTCTCCTTCAGATCACCGGCGACGACGTCGGCCTTGACCTGGATCGCCCGCTCGACCAGCTCCCGCAGGACCGGGGAGTCCGCGGTCACCGCGGAGGGCTCGGTGGTCTCGACCAGCTCGAGGATCCGCGGGTCCGCGATGAAGCCGCACTTGACGACCTCGCCCAGTCCGGCCACGAACTCCGCACGCGGCAGGGTCGCGAGCAGCGCGAGGTCACACAGCACGCCGGCGGGCTCGTGGAAGGAGCCGACGAGGTTCTTGCCGGCGGGCGTGTTGATCCCGGTCTTCCCACCGACAGCGGCGTCGACCATCGCGAGCACGGTGGTCGGGACGTGGACCACGGCAACACCGCGCAGCCAGGTCGCGGCGACGAAGCCACCGAGATCGGTCGTCGCTCCCCCGCCCAGGGTCACGACGGCGTCGGAGCGAGTGAAGCCCTCCTCGCCGAGCGACTCCCAGCAGGCCGCGGCGACCTCCCAGTTCTTGGCCTCCTCGCCGTCCGGCACCTGCAGCACGATGACGTCGAGCCCGTCGAGCAGGTCGGCCAGCGGCTCGAGCATGTCCTCGAGCGACTCGGGCGTGATGATCGCGACCCGCTGGACGCCCGTGGGCAGGAGGCCGCGCAGACGGTCGAGGACACCGTGGCCGACCACGACGTCGTACGGCGCCGCGGTGGCGACCCGGATGGTGGTGGTCTCGGTCATGGGAATCCCCCTGGTCGGACTGGTCAACTGAGACTGGCGACGATCTCGGCAGCCACGTCGGCCGGACTGCGGTCGTCGGTGTCGATGGTGAACCGGGCGAGCCGCTCGTAGATCGGCGCGCGTTCGTCGAGGAGGTGCTTCACCCGTGCCCGGACGTTGCCGAGCAACAACGGACGACCGGTTCCGAGACCGACCCGTTTGACTGCATTCGCCAGTCCGACGCGCAGGAACACCACACGGTGTCCGGCCAACAGCGCCTGGGTCGTCGGGTCGAGGACGGCGCCGCCGCCCAGCGAGAGCACACCGTCGTGCTCACCCAACGCCTGCGCGACCGTCGAATGCTCGAGTGCTCGGAAGGCATCTTCGCCGTCCTCGACGAAGATGTCCTGCACGGCCTTGCCTGCCTGCGCCTCGATCAACTCGTCCGTGTCGGCGAACCCGACGCCGAGCGATGCTGCGACGAGTCGGCCGACCGTGGTCTTGCCCGCCCCCATCGTGCCGATCAGGACACATGTCGGACCCGGCCGTGAGTCGGTCACTTGAAGCGCAGCGTGTCGAGGTAGGACTGCACGTTGCGACGGGTCTCCTGGACCGAGTCGCCACCGAACTTCTCCAGGACGGCGTCGGCGAGCACCAACGCCACCATCGCCTCGGCGACGATGCCCGCTGCTGGGACCGCACAGACGTCGGAGCGCTGGTGGTGGGCCACCGCTTCCTCACCCGTGGCGAGGTCGACGGTCCGCAGTGCCCGCGGGACGGTCGCGATGGGCTTCATCGCGGCCCTCACCCGCAGGATCTCGCCGGCGGTCATGCCGCCCTCGGTGCCGCCAGAGCGACCCGAGACGCGGCGCCGGCCGTCCTCGGTCGCGACGATCTCGTCGTGCGCGCGCGAGCCCGGGGTCGCAGCGAGCTCGAACCCGTCGCCGACCTCGACACCCTTGATCGCCTGGATGCCCATCAGCGCGCCCGCGAGACGGGCGTCGAGGCGACGGTCCCAGTGCACGTGGGAGCCGAGACCCGGTGGGAGGCCGTGGACGACGACCTCGACCACGCCGCCGAGGGTGTCTCCGTCCTTGTGGGCCTGGTCGATCCGCTCGACCATCAGCTTGGCGCCGTCGGCGTCCAGGCAGCGCACGGGGTCGGCGTCGAGACGCTCGACGTCATCGGGCGTGGGGAGTTCGGCGGACGGCGTGCGAACGCCGCCGATCTCCAGGACGTGGCTGACGATCCGAGCGCCGGTTGCCTGCTCGAGGAAGTTGCTGGCGACGCGGCCGAGCGCGACCCGAGCGGCGGTCTCGCGGGCCGAGGCGCGCTCGAGGATCGGACGGGCGTCGGCGAAGTCGTACTTCTGCATGCCCGCGAGGTCGGCATGGCCCGGACGCGGCCGGGTCAGTGGGGCGTTGCGCGCCTGTGCTTCGAGGACGGCGGGATCGACCGGGTCGGCCGACATGACGGTCTCCCACTTCGGCCACTCGGTGTTGCCGACCTCGATCGCGACCGGCCCACCCTGGGTGCGTCCGTGGCGGACGCCGCCGGTGATCGTGACCTGATCGGCCTCGAACTTCATCCGGGCACCACGGCCATAGCCGAGGCGACGACGGGCGAGCGAGTCGGAGATGTCCTCGGTCGTGATCTCGACGTGGGCCGGGAGACCCTCGAGGATCGCGGCCAGGGAAGGGCCGTGGGATTCACCCGCGGTCAGCCAGCGCAACATGGGCGTCATTCTCCCACGGTGCTGCTACGACCCGAGGACCTGTCCCACGACGACCGCGACCAGCGCGCCCAGCACCAGGAACGGGCCATAGGGCACGCGGCGCCCCAACGGGCCTCGCGCGGTGGCGCTCTTGATCGCGCGGCCGCTCAGCGCCATCGGAAGGTAGGCGAGCACGGAGAGCAGCGCCGCGGCGATCGCCGAGACCACCAGGACACCACCACCGAACGGGCCAAGGGCAAGTCCGAGCAGCGCGCCCAGGCGCACGTCGCCTTGAGCCATGCCGCCGGGCAGCATGAACCACATGAGCCCGTAGTAGCCGCCGAGGCCCAGGAACCCGCCCACCCCCCAGGCAGCGACCTGCCACTCGCCGACGATTCCCGCCGCCACAGCGATCAGCAGACCGACGACCAGCCAGGACGGCCGGATCAGGTACGACGGCAGGTACCACGTGACGTAGTCGATGACCGTCAGCGCACAGGAGACCGGGACGAGCGGGACCAGCCACAGCAGCGCCCATCCCCACCCGATCGTCAGCCCGAGCAGGCCCGCCGCGAGGGCGCAGGCGACGGCTGCCTTGACTCCCAGGCCGGGTCTGCTCGCCAGCACCGCGAACGGGACGTGGTCGGGGAAGTCGTCCGGGTTCTCGGCCGGGTTGTGCTCCGGCTCCGGGCAGCGCGCGATCAACCACGGGACGAGCAGACCGCCGAGCGCTCCGAGGACGGCGCACACCAATGCGGGCACGACATGCATGCAGGCGAACCTATCGCTGCGCCAGGGCGGATTCGCCCGCCGCGCGCATGACGTCGAGTGGCCCGTCCTGACCAGTGAACAGCGCGAACTGCAGGACCGCCTGGTGCACCAGCAGGTCGAGCCCCGACACGACCGGGATCCCTGCCGACATCGCCGCGGCCACCAACGGCGTCGGCCAGTCGTTGTAGGTCACCTCGAAGACGACGTCCGCGGGAAGAACCCGCTCGATCAGCTCCGTGCTCTGTGCCGCTGCCGGGATGGTCGACACCACGATCGGACCGGTCGGCGCATCCTCCAGCGGTACGACGACCACGTCGACGTGCCGCGCATGGCTGCGAATCGCCGACACTGCCTCGGCAGCGGCCTCCGGTCGACGAGCAGCAATGGTGATTCGCTCCGTCCCGAGATCGGCGAGGGCGAGGCCGACGCTGGCTGCGGTCGCGCCGCCGCCGAGGATGGTGGCGATCGGGAGCGGGCCGGAGAACCGCTCGGTGATCGCGGCCACCGCGCCCGGGACATCCGTGTTGTCGGCCGACCAGCCGGTCGGCGTACGAACCAGGGTGTTGGCTCCGCCGGCGAGTCGGGCGACATCCGAGATCCGGTCCGCGAGTGCGAGCGCCTCGCGCTTGAGCGGAGCTGTCACGGACAGGCCCGTCCACTCCGAGCCCAGGTCGGCGACGAACCGGGCCAGGCCGCCGGACGGCATCCGGATCGCGTCGTACGCGGCATCGATGCCGAGCGCTTCGTAAGCGGCGCGGTGCAGAACCGGCGAGAGCGAGTGGGCGACGGGGTCCCCCAGCACCGCGCACCGGATGGTCGCAACCATCAGCAGGCGTCGGAGGTCTTGCAGTATTCGCGCAGACGGTTGGTCGCCGCATTGTGCTCGGCCAAGGTCGTGGAGAAGACCGTCTCGCCCGTCTTCAGGTTGACCACGACCCAGTAGAGCCACGGACCGTCCGCCGGGTGCAGCGCGGCGTCAATGGTGGCCTTGCCCGGGTTGCCGATCGGACCCGGCGGCAGGCCGGCGTTGACATAGGTGTTGTAGGGCGAGTCGACCGCGCGTTGCGCGGAGGTCGTCCACACCTCACCGGACAGCCCGTTGGCGTAGGCGACGGTGGCATCGGACTGCAGGCGCATGCCCTTGTCGAGGCGGTTGTAGATCGCCCGGGCGACCTTCGGGAAGTCCTCGGCCCGGCTCGCCTCGAACTCGAGCATGCTCGCGACCGTCAGCACCTCGTGCGCGGTCAGACCGACCGTCCTGGCCTGGTTGTCGAGGTCGAGGTCGGCCATCACGGCCTTCCCCTTCGCCACCATGGCGGCGATGATCGTCTGCGGCGTGTCGCTCGGCGTGATCGAGTAGGTCGCCGGGAACAGGTAACCCTCCGGGTTGCCACCGGCCGACGCCGGCAGGTCGAGCGCCGCGGTGTCGGCGAGGACGGCCTTGAACTCCTTCGCCGAGAAGTCCGTCTTCTTGGCGAGGATCTTGACGATGTCGTCGACCCGCTTGCCCTCGGGGATGGTCACGTTGTTGCGGGACATCTTCGAGGGGTCGACCAGGATCGCGACCACGTCGGCAGCCTTCATCTTCTTCTTCAGGATGAAGGTGCCGGCCTGGATCTTCGTCGACCTGCTGTCCTTGGCGGCCGCGTCGACGAATGCGTCGCGCGAGGCCACCACGCCCAGGCCCTTGAGCTCATCGCCCATCGACCCGACCGACTGGCCCGGATCGATCACGAAGGTGACCTCGCCGCTGCCCGGACCGGCGAAGTCGGCAGGACCCGCCAACATGTCCTTCACGTCGGAGATCGCACCCCGTGCGAACCACGCAACGAGCGCGCAGAAGATCACCAGGACGAGCAGGATCGGCAGGCAGCCGCCCCGACGCCGCTTCTCGGCCCGACGCCGCCCGGAGGTCGGCGTACCGGGGAGCAGGTCGGCGCCCTGGTCCTCGACCTGATCCTCGACCTGGTCCTGGACCCGGTCGTGGATGTCGTCGGGCTGCTGCTCAGTCATGCGTCTCCTCGGGCGTGGGGTCCACCAACTCCCCCGGAGGGTTGCCGGTCGCGCGTTCTGCATCCAGCGCCTGTTGGAGGATGACGACGGCCGCGACCTGGTCGACCACGGCCCGACGCTTCGCTCCCTTGCGCTGGTCGCGCAGCATAGCCTCCGCCGTCACAGTCGTGAGCCGCTCGTCGACCAGGCGCACCGACACCGGCGCGATCCGACGAGCAAGGCGTACGGCGAACTCGCGAGTCTTGAGTGCGGCGGGACCCTCACCTCCGCCCAGTGAGCGGGGCAGGCCCATCACGACCTCGACCGCACCCTCGGCCTCGAGCAGCTGGTGCAGGCGGCGCAGGTCGCCCTTGCCGCGTCGTACCGTCTCGACGGGGGTGGCGAGCATGCCGGAGGGGTCGCTGCGCGCGACACCGATCCGGGCATCCCCGGGGTCGACGCCGAGCCGCACGCCGTGGCGCATCAGCTGCCGGCCACCGCTGCGGTGACTGCGGCGAGCGCCTCGTCGATGCGGGTCACGTCGGTGCCGCCGCCCTGCGCCATGTCGGCCTTGCCGCCGCCCTTGCCATCCAGGAAGGGAGCGGCGGCGCGGACCAGGTCGCCGGCGGCCAGGCCGCGAGCCTGGGCGGCGTCGTTGAGGGCAGCCACGATCGCCGCCTTGCCGTCGGCTGCGCCGATCAGCACCACGGCCGCCGGGGCGTCACCCGCGAGGCGGGCGCGCACGTCGGTCGCGAGCGTGCGCACGTCGCCGCCGCTGGCGCCGTCGAGACGCTGGGCGACGAGTCGCACACCGTTGACGTCAGCGGCTCCCGCGGCGAGCGCCGCGCCGCCGGACAGGAGCTGGGCGAGACGGATCTTCTCGATCTCCTTCTCCGTGTTCTTGAGCCGCTCCATCAGGTCGCCGACCCGGCCGACCAAGTCGTCGGGCTGGGTCTTCAACAGGGTCGAGAGCTGACCGACCACGTCACGCTCACGCGCGAGGTAGGAGAATCCCTCCACGCCGGTGAGCGCCTCGATCCGGCGGTTGCCGGAGCCGACGGACGCCTCGCCGGTCACGACGATGGTGCCGATCTGGCTGGAGTGGTCGACGTGCGTGCCGCCGCAGAGCTCACGCGACCAGGGGCCGCCGATCTCGACGACACGGACCTTGGAGTCGTCGTAGGTCTCACCGAAGAGCGCGATCGCTCCCCAGTCCTTGGCCTCACCGAGCGTCATGTACTGCCAACCGACCGGGAGGTCGGCACGCAGCGCATTGTTGGCGACCTGCTCGATGTCGTGCACCTGCTCCGGCGAGAGGGCATTGAGCCAGCCGAAGTCCAGACGCAGATAGCCGGGGCGGTTGAACGACCCGGACTGCAGCGCGGTGGGGCCGAGCACCTCGCGCAGGGCCGCGTGGATCACGTGGGTGCCGGAGTGGGCCTGGCGTGCACCGATGCGCCACTGCGGGTCGACCTTGGCGTGCAGCACCGAGGCGTCGGCGGGCAGTTCACCGTCGACGACGCGCACCTGGTGGACGACGAGGCCACGGACCGGGCGCTGGACGTCGAGCACTTCGAGGGCACCGCCCTCGAACTCGATGACACCGGCGTCAGCGACCTGGCCGCCGGACTCGGCATAGAAGGGAGTGCGGTCGAGCACGAGCTCACCGATCTCGCCGGTGCCCAGGCTGCCCACGGCAGCGCCCTCACGCAGCAGCGCGAGCGGCTTCGACTCGGTCTCGAGGGTCTCGTAGGCGAGCCACTCGGTCGGTCCGTTGACGTCGAGGATGCCGCGATAGACGCCGGTGTCCGCGTGACCGCCCTTCTTGGCGCGTGCGTCTGCCTTGGCACGCTCGCGCTGCTCGGTCATCAGCTGGCGGAAGCCGGACTCGTCCACGGACAGGCCAGCCTCGGAGGCCATCTCGAGAGTGAGGTCGATCGGGAAACCGTAGGTGTCGTGCAGCGCGAAGGCCTTGTCGCCGGGGATCGTGCTGACACCAGCGCCCTTCACCTCGCCCGCCGCGAGGTCGAAGATCTGGGTGCCGGCGGCCAGCGTCTTGCGGAACGCCTCCTCCTCGGCATACGCGATCTGGGCGATGCGGTCCCAGCCGGTGACCAGCTCGGGGTAGCTCTCCCCCATCCGGTCGCGCGAGACCGGCAACAACTCGGGCAGCGACGGGTCCTGGTATCCCAGCAGTCGCATGTTGCGGACCGCACGACGCAGCAGGCGGCGCAGCACATAGCCACGGCCCTCGTTGCCCGGCGTCACGCCGTCACCGATGAGCATCAGCGAGCTGCGGACGTGGTCGGCAACGACGCGGAACCGGACGTCGTCGATGTGGGCCTCCGCCCCCGGGGCGCCGTACTTCTTGCCCGACAGCTCCATGGCCTTCTCGATGACCGGGAAGACCGTGTCGATCTCGTACATGTTCTGCTTGCCCTGGAGCAGGTAGGCGACGCGCTCCAGGCCCATGCCGGTGTCGATGTTCTTGCTCGGCAGCGGTCCCGCGATGTCGAAGTCGTCCTTCGCGCGGACCTGGCTGAGCTCCTCCTGCATGAAGACGAGGTTCCAGATCTCCAGGAACCGGTCCTCGTCGGCCTCGGGGCCGCCGTCGGGCCCGAACTCGGGGCCGCGGTCGATGTAGATCTCCGAGCACGGGCCCCCCGGACCGGGCACACCCATGTTCCAGTAGTTGTCCTTCAGACCGCGCGGCTGGATCCGCTCCTCGGGGAGACCCGCGATCCGCTTCCACGCGTCCCGCGCCTCGGCGTCCTCGGGAAGCACGGTGACCCAGACCCGGTCGGGGTCGAAGCCGAGTCCACCCTCGGCCTGGGGGTTGGTGATCAGCTCCCAGGCGTACTAGATGGCGCCTTCCTTGAAGTAGTCACCGAAGGAGAAGTTGCCGTTCATCTGGAAGAACGTGCCGTGCCGCGTCGTCTTGCCGACCTCCTCGATGTCGAGGGTCCGCACGCACTTCTGCACACTGGTGGCGCGGTTGAACGGCGGCGTCTCCTGCCCGAGGAAGTAGGGCTTGAAGGGCACCATGCCGGCATTCACGAACAGCAGGTTGGGGTCGTCGAGCAACAGCGACGCCGACGGGACGACCGTGTGGCCCCGCGACTCGAAGTGGGCGAGGAACCGGTTCCGGATCTCCGCACTGCTCAGGTGCTGCTCGCTCAACTTCTGCCTTCCTTGCTGGACGTGATCGGGGTGATCGACGTGGGGTTGATGAGTTGGGGCGGGCCGGCGTCGGCTCCGTCGAAACGCTGGCGCAGGTGGATCTCGGCGTCGGCCTGACCGCGCACCATCTCCTCGCGGAACATGCGGGCACCGAGATAGGCGGCGCCGATCCGGTCGCGCATGCCGTCTGGGGTCAGGGCCTCCGCAAGGCGCCGGACCCGAACCATGCCGTAGACGCCTGCCGCCGCACCGGCGGCGAACCACACTCCGGACTTCACGACGACACCTCGACCGCGGCCCGGTCGCGCGCTTCCCAGTCACGACGGGCCGCCTTGAGCATCAGCTTGCGCTCCTTGCGCGAACGCTTGACCTCACGCTTCATCTCGAAGCGAATCCGGTTGCGGACCTCGGGCGACAACGCGCGCCGCAGGCCGGCGGCAAGTGCGGCGGTCTTGATGACGCTCTCGCGCAGGATGATGTCGGCGAACATCGGGGCCGGTACGACGCGGGCGGGGACGCGCGGCCCCTTGTCCTGCCCGAGATCCGTGATGACGTACTCCCGGTCGTCGACGACGGCCACCGGAGTCCGGTCACGACGCAGCGCCACCTCCTGCTCGGCCCGCAGCTCCTGCTCGATGTCGGCCAGCTGCTCGCGGAGCGCCTCGGCGTCCTGAGCCGCCGCGGCCAACAACGCCTCGGTGTGACTTCGTGCCTGTGTGGCTGCTGCGGACAGGCGCCACGCGGCGACTGCCAGACCGACCAACGTGAGGACGGTCACGACAGCCAGCCAGAGGGGGACGGCGATGTCGGAGGTCACGACGGGCAAGCCTACTTGCTGGCAGTCCCACGGATGATCCGGCGTACCCGCTCCCAACGTTGCTTGACCGCCGCCTCGGCGCCGTGGTCGGTCGGGCGGTAGTAGGCGGCGTCCAGGACGACGTCGGGGGCGTACTGCTGTTCGGCGACGCCGAAGGGTGCGTCATGGCTGTAGACGTAGCCCTGACCGTGGCCGAGGGACTTCGCACCCGCATAGTGCGCGTCGCGCAGGTGCGGAGGAACCTGCCCGATCTTCCCCGCCCGCACGTCGCCGACCGCCTCGAAGATCGCGGTGGTGACGGCATTGGACTTGGGCGCGACAGCCAGCGCGATCGTGGCGTGGGCGAGCGTCAACTGGGCTTCGGGCATCCCGATCAGCTGGACCGTCTGTGCCGCGGCGACCGCGGTGGTGAGCGCCGTCGGATCGGCCAGCCCGATGTCCTCGCTCGCCAGGATCATCAGACGCCGCGCGATGAACCGGGGATCCTCCCCCGCCTCGAGCATTCGGGCGAGGTAGTGCAACGCGGCGTCGGCGTCCGAACCACGGATCGACTTGATGAAAGCGCTGACGACGTCGTAGTGCTGGTCACCGTCGCGGTCGTAGCGCACCGCCGCCTGATCCGCAGCCGTCTCGGCGGTCGCGACGTCGATCACGAAGTCGGAGGTCGACCCCGACGAGACCGCCTTGGTCCGCGCTGCACCCGCCGCGGCCTCGAGGTAGGTCAGCGAACGCCGGGCGTCGCCGCCGGCGAGCCGCACGATGTGGTCCCGCGCCGCCTCCTCGAGCACGAAATCGCCGTCCAGGCCGCGCTCGTCGACCACCGCCTGCTGCAGGACGGCAGCGATGTCGTCGTCCGTCAGCGACTGCAGGCGCAGCAGCAGGCTGCGTGAGAGCAGTGGGGAGATCACGCTGAATGACGGGTTCTCCGTCGTCGCCGCGACCAGGGTCACCCACCGATTCTCGACGCCCGGCAACAGCGCGTCCTGCTGTGCCTTGCTGAACCGGTGCACCTCGTCGACGAAGAGGACGGTCTCCTCGCCCGTCGCCACCAGCTGACGACGCGCCGAGTCGATCGCCGCCCTGACCTCCTTGACACCGGCCGAAACGGCAGAGATCTCGACGAAGCGGCGGCCGGTCTGCTGGCTGATGATCGAGGCGATCGTGGTCTTGCCGGTCCCGGGTGGCCCCCAGAGCAGCAACGACAGCGACTGGTCGCCCTCGACCAGTTGGCGCAGCGGCGAGCCCGGGGCCCGCAGCTGTTCCTGACCGACCAGCTCCTCGAGCGAACGCGGCCGCATCCGAACTGCCAGCGGCGCCGACGCATGGACCGCATCCGCGAGCGAACCGCCCGTCGACACCGGCCCGAACGCCGCGGCCGAGGAGCCCGGGGTGTCGAACAGCTGCGGCTCGTCATCCACGGGGAGCAAGCCTAGTCAGCCGACACGACACCCCGACGTCGAGGCTCAGGCTCGCCCGATCGAGTTGTTGTCCAGGTCGAACCAGGTGTCGGCATAGCCGGGCTGCTCGACCAGGTCGGTGCTCGGGCTGGCGCCCGGGTCGGGCTGACCCTGCGCGTCGACACCGAGCAGCGGTGCGGTCAGCGGGTCGTGCGGCGCGGAGCCGAGGCGTCCTGGGAAGTGGCAGGCGACCTTCTGGCGGCGACCGATCTGGAGCAGCGGCGGCTCGTGCCGCGCGCAGATCTCCTGCGCGATCGGGCAGCGCGTCCGGAACTGGCACCCCGACGGCGGGTCGATCGGGCTGGGCACGTCGCCCTCGAGCCGGATCCGCTCGCGCCGTCCGCCCGTGGCCGCCTGACGGACGTCCGGGACGGCCGACAGCAGCGCCTGCGTGTAGGGGTGGTGCGCGTTGTTGTAGATCGATTCACGGTCACCGATCTCGACGATCTTGCCGAGGTACATGACCGCGATCTCGGGGCAGAAGTGCCGGACGATGGCGAGGTCGTGGGCGATGAACAGGAACGCCACGTCGAACTCGCGCTGGATGTCCTGCATCAGGTTGATGACCTGCGCCTGGATCGACACGTCCAGGGCGGACACCGGCTCGTCGGCGACGAGCAGCTTCGGCTGCAGCGTGAGCGCCCGGGCGATGCCGATGCGCTGGCGCTGACCGCCGGAGAACTCGTGCGGGTAGCGGTTGTAGTGCTCGGGGTTCAGGCCGACGATCTCGAGCAGCTCCTGCACCCGCGGGATGATCTTGGCCTTCGGCACGATGTTGTGGATGGCCAGGGGCGCGCCCACGATCGAGCCGACGGTCTGACGCGGGGTCAGCGACGTGTAGGGGTCCTGGAAGATCATCTGGATCTCGCGGCGCAGCGGCTTGAGCTGGCGGGGCGAGGCATTCGCGATGTCCTTGCCCTCGAACCGGACTGCACCCGACGTCGGCTTGTAGAGACGCGTGATCAACCGACCCGTCGTCGACTTGCCACAGCCCGACTCACCCACCAGGCCGAGCGAACTGGCCGCGCCGACCTGGAAGGAGACGCCGTCAACGGCCTGGACGTGCCCGACCGTACGCCGGATCAGTCCGGGCGACTTCACGGGGAAGTGCATCCGCAACTGCTCGACCTCGAGGATCGGCCTGGCGTCCGTCGGGGCGACCGCCGCGGCATGTCCCTCGGCGCTGCCGAGCTCCACGGCCGTCACGTTGTCCTCGGTCATCGCAACTCCTCGGTGTCGGTGGCAGCGAGATCGGGCGCGATCTCGGGCAGCACCTCGGTCGCATAGATGGCGTCCGGGTTGGGCAGATGGCACCGCTTGACGTGGTGCGAGCCACGCTGACCGGGAACCAGTTCGGGCATCTCGGTGCGGCACAGGTCGCCGGGAACCTTGTCCCGGTGGGCGCACCTCGGATGGAAGGCGCACCCGCTCGGCGGACTGAGCAGACTCGGCGGGTTGCCGGGGATGGGGATCAGGCGCGCGTCCGTGTCACCCGACAGGTCGGGGACGCTGGACAGCAGACCCCACGTGTAGGGCATCTCCGGGTGCGTGAGGATCTCCTTGCACGGACCGTGCTCGACCGCGCGACCGGCGTACATCACCAGCACGTCGTCCGCCATCTCCGCGACGACGCCGAGGTCGTGGGTGATGATGATGATCGCGGAGTTGAACTCCCGCTGCAGGTCCTGCAGCAGGTCGAGGATCTGTGCCTGGACGGTCACGTCGAGTGCGGTGGTGGGCTCGTCGGCGATGATCAGTCCGGGGTCGTTGATCAGACCCATCGCGATCATCGCGCGCTGGCGCATACCGCCGGAGAACTGGTGCGGATAGTCGTTGACTCGACGGTCGGGGTGCGGGATGCCGACCCGGTCGAGCATCTCGACCGCGCGGGTCTTGGCGACCTTCTTCGACACGTCGTGGTGGACGCGGTAGGCCTCCATCAACTGGTTGCCGACCGTGTAATAGGGGTGCATCGCCGACAACGGGTCCTGGAAGATCATCGACACGTCGCGGCCGCGCATCTTGCGCATCTCCTCGCCGCTGAGGTCGAGCAGATTGACTCCGTCGAGCAGGATCTCGCCGCTGACCTGGGCGCTGGTGCCGCGGTGCAGCCCCAGGATCGCCGAACTCGAGACCGACTTGCCGGAGCCGGACTCACCGACGATGCCGAGCGTCTTGCCCTTGTCGATCGAGTAGGACAGGCCGTCGGTCGCCTTGACGACGCCGTCGGGTGTGGGGAAATGGACCACCAGGTCGTTGACGACCAGGTAGGGCTGATTCTCAGTCACTTCAACTTGTCCTGTCTCAGACGACGCGGATCCGCGGGTCGATCATCGCGTAGAGGATGTCGACCAGGATGTTCATCAAGATCACTGCGGTTCCGGCGAGCAGCACGAGGCCCACCAGGACAGGCAGATCGACGTTCTGGTTGGCCCGCACCGCCAGGAGTCCGAGCCCGTGGAAGGTGAACACGGACTCGGTGATGATCGCGCCGGCGAGCAGGGCCGCGAAGTCCAGACCGGCCATCGTCACCAGGGGCGTCAGTGCTGCACGAAGAGCGTGCTTGAACAGCACCGTTCGCGGCTTGACGCCCTTGGCGTGGGCGGTGCGGATGTAGTCCTCGGTCATCGACTCGAGGACGAACGCTCGGGTCATCCGGACGTAGGCGGCCATGTAGAACAGCGCCAGGGTGACAGCAGGAAGCATCAGGCCGGTGAGCCAGCCTCCGACGCCTCCGTCCGCGATGGACACGTAGCGCGGATAGGGCACCATCTGCCACTTCAGCGCGAGGAACTTGAGGAGGAAGCTGCCGACGAAGAAGACCGGCATCGCATAGATGACCAGGGTCAGGGCGACCAGGCCGCGGTCGAGCAGCCGGCCTTTGAAGACTGCGGCGATGACGCCGAGCAGCACGCCGAAGAAGATCCACAAGATGAAGGCGACGATCGAGATCGACACCGTCACCGGCGCCGCTTCACCGATCAGCGAGTTGACGGTCTTCTGGCTGCTGTTGGAGTAGCCGAGGCAGGGTGCGTCGCACTTGGTGATCAGCTCGGGGTGCTCAGCGCGCACCTTCTCGCGGTACGCCGGGTCGTTGGGGTATTCGCGACCGACGAAGATGCCCTTGATGAAGTCGGCGTACTGCGTGTAGACGGGCTGGTTGTAGCCCATGACCCGACTGATCTGATCGATCCGTTCGGGGGTGCAGTTCTTCTGGCACAGGTTGCGCGACGGGTCTCCGCCTGCGAAGAAGAGGATGAAGGTCACCAGGCTCATGGCCAGCAACATGCCGACGCCGACGAAGAGTCTGCGGATGATGTACGCGGTCACTGGCGCACCTTGCTCCCGGGGTCAGAAGGGACGGATACCTGGACATGACGACGCGAGCCGGGTGGGCGCCCGAGCGCCCACCCAACCGCGTTTCGTCAGGGACTACTTCTTGACGAAGATCGGACCGAGGTCCGGGTAGAACGACGTCGCGACGTCCGGCAGGAATCCGCCGATCTTCGAGCCGTACAGGAAGTAGTTGTTCTGCTGGAGGAACGGGATGTAGGCAGCGTCAGCACCAGCGGTGGCGTCGGCTTCCTGCAGGTCCTTGATCATGGTGTCCTGGTCGCCCTCGGCGAAGGCGGCCTTTCCGGCCTTGATCAGCTCGTCGACCTTGGGGTTGGAGTAGTACCCGTAGTTGAAGCCGGGGTTCTTGGTCTCCAGGACGACCGGGACGACGGAGAGCAGCGACGGCCAGTCGGAGGCCCAACCGGCGTAGAAGACGTCGGTGTCCTTGTTCTCCTCGCTCATCTGGGTGTAGTAACCCGGGTTCGCGCTGGTCGGAACGGCGTTCAGCTTGACCTTGAAGCCGGCCTTCTCCCAGCTCTCCTTGAAGACGGCGAAGAGCTTGTCGTTGATGTCGGTCTGGCCATAGCTGACCTTGATCGGGTAGCCCTCGGCGCCGGCCTCCTTGAGGAGGGCCTTGGCGGCCTCGGGGTCACCGGCGGCCGGGATGTCCTTGTAGGCCGGGTTCGGGGTGTAGCCCGGGGTCGACTTCGACACGATGGTCGAGCTCGCCTCACCGTAGTTGTCGCCACCGAGGACCTTGAGGCCGTCGGTGCGGTTGAGCGCGGTGACGAGCGCAAGGCGGACCTTCTGGTCCTTCACCCGGTTGTAGTTGATCTCCAGGAAGCGGGTGTACGGCGAGGCAACCTTCATGCTGCGCTCGGCGACCGGTCCGGCGATCTGGGAGTAGTACGACGACGGGATGTTGCCGGTGGTCAGCGCAGCCTGGTCGTCACCGGAGTCGGCGACGAGGCGGTCGAAGATGGCCTCCGGGGTCTCGAGGAGCTCGAGCTTGAAGACGTCCGGGTTGGCCTCGCGAAGCTTGGCGTCGTCGGTCTTGGCGTCGTAGTTCTCGTTGCGGACGAAGGAGACACCCTTGGCGTCGTCGAACGTGTTGCCCTCGATCTTGTAGGGACCGTTCGAGTAGACCTTCCACAGGTTCTTCGAACCCTGGTCGAGGTCCTTGCGGTAGGGGTCGGTCACCAGCAGGGCCGCGACGGACAGCGGGAAGTCAGGCCACGCCGTGTTGAAGCGGTAGGTGATCGTCTTGCCGTCACAGGTGACGGCCTTGTCGTAGGCCGCCTGCTGCTCGGGGGTCGACTGGAACGGACCGTAGTAGTCCGGGGCGCCGTCCTTCTGCGGGACGTCGAGGATGCTGACGTACGCCGTGCCGGGGCCGGTGCCGTTGACGAGCGTCTCGTCGAAGGACCGGGACAGACCGTAGGCGAAGTCTTCGCAGGTGATGTCCTTTCCGTCCTCCCACTTGATCCCGTCCTTCAGCGTGAAGGACCAGGACTTGCCACCGTCGGTGGTCGTGCCGGCGTCCGTCGCCAGGTCGGGGATCGGGGTGCCCGAGGTGACCGGGTCCTTGTCGAACGGCATCGCGACCAGCGAGCGGTAGACCAGGCGACGGAACGATGCGATCTGGTGTCCGTAGTAGATGGACGCCGGGTCCGTACCCTCGAAGTTGGCGGGGATGTCGAGAAGGGTCAGCGTGCCGCCCTTCACCGCCTTGCCGTCACTGCTCGAGCCGTCGCCCGACTTATCCGACCCACCGCCACATGCTGCGAGGCCAACGACCATCGCACCCATGGCAGCGAACGCGGAAGTTCTCTTCAAGAACTTGCCCATGTTCTTCTCCTTGTTGAACCAGTCGCACCGCCTGCGGAGCGACAACCTCGTGACGACAGGTGCCGCCTCGAATTCCTTTGAGTTGTGTGCCGACGTGCGTCAGCGGTTGGTCTTCGGGTCGAGCGCGTCGCGCAGACCGTCTCCGAGCAGGTTGAAAGCCACGACGATCAGCGCGATCAGGAACGCCGGTGCGACGAAGTAGAGGAAGTCGGCCTGCGCGAACTGAATCGCGTCTCCGAGCAGGTTTCCGAGTGTCGGCGTGGGCTGCTTGATCGACACGCCCAGGTAGGACAGCGCGGCCTCGGTGGAGATGAAGGCCGGCAGCATCAAGGTGAACTGGACCAGCACGGGCGCCCACAGGTTGGGCAGGATCTCCTTGACCCACAACCGCCACTTGCTCGCACCGAACAGCTGCGCGGCAGCGACGAACTCACGCTCACGCAGGCTCAGCACCTGGCCGCGGATGAGTCGAGCGGGCCCCATCCATCCGAAGACGGCGAGGATGCTGATCACGAAGACTGCCTGGGCGCCGTTGCCGTCGGGAACGCCGAGCGTGCCGGTGATGAAGGTCAGCGCCACCGACGACATGGCCAGCAGCATGATGGTCTGCGGGAAGCAGAGACCGAGGTCGATCGCCCGACCGATGATGGCGTCCACCCAGCCGCCCGACAGGCCGGCGATGATCCCGAGCAGGGTGCCGATCACCATCGCCATCACGGACGCCGTCAGGGAGATGAACAGCGAGAACGTGATGCCGTACCAGAGTCGGCTCAGCAGGTCGCGTCCCGCGCCGGGCTCGACGCCGAGCGGGTGGTGCTTGCTGATCCCCCACCAGTCGCCGTCCGGCAACGAGAGCTCGTTGAGCAGCGACACGTGGGTCTGGAACGGGTCCAGGACGCCGGACTTGACCAGGATCGGAGCCGCGATGCCGGCCACCAGGTAGAACACCACGATGGCCAGGGCGAACATGGACTTCTTGTCCGACCTGAACCGTGCCATGGCAAGGCCCATCGGCGACTTGCCGGCAACCGCTCCAGTCTCCTCAGCCGCGTGCATCGGGTCGGGGAGCTGCTCGCTCTCCATGACGCCTTCTGGAGCAGACATGTCACCTCGGCTTCGAGCGGCTTGAGGCGTGGGCATCGGCGACTCGTCGTCCTTCAGACCGCACGCGGCACCAGGGTCCCGGTACCGCGTGCGACATTAGGTGCTGGCGATGCGCCAAAGCGATAGCGACGCGGTAACGGTTTGGTCTCGACCTCCGGCAACCGTCCTGCGCCGCGGGGTCAGGCCTTGTCTTCCTCCGCCGCAGGGGCGTCCACACCGGCTTCCTTCCGCTGATCAGGTGTGATCGGCGCCGGAGCTGCGGTCAGCGGGTCGAAGCCACCGCCGGACTTGGGGAAGGCGATGACCTCGCGGATCGAGTCCGCCTTGGCCAGCATGGCGACGATGCGGTCCATGCCGACGGCGATGCCGCCGTGCGGCGGTGCGCCGTACTTGAACGCGTCGAGCAGGAAGCCGAACTTCTCGTTCGCCTCCTCCTCGCCGATGCCCATCACGTTGAAGACCCGCTTCTGGACGTCCTCGCGGTGGATCCGGATGGATCCGCCGCCGAGCTCGCTGCCGTTGCAGACGATGTCGTAGGCATAGGCCAGGGCGCTGCCGGGGTCGGTGTCGAAGGTGTCGGCGAATTCCGGCTTCGGGCCGGTGAACGCATGGTGCACCGCCGTCCAGGAGCCACCACCCACGGCGACGTCGCCGGAGGCGACCGCGTCGGCGGCCGGTTCGAACATCGGGGCGTCGACCACCCAGGTGAAGGCGAAGGCGTCCTGGTCGATCAAGCCACCCCTCTGACCGATCTCGAGCCGGGCAGCACCCAGCAGAGCGCGGCTGGACTTGGTGGCGCCGGCGGCGAAGAAGACGCAGTCACCCGGTTGTGCACCCACATGGGCCGCGAGACCGGCCTTCTCGGCGTCGGAGAGGTTTTTGGCGACCGGTCCCCCGAGCTCGCCGTCCTCCTGCACGAGCACGTAGGCGAGACCCTTCGCACCACGCTGCTTGGCCCACTCCTGCCAGGCGTCGAGCTGCTTGCGCGGCTGCGAGGCGCCGCCGGGCATGACCACGGCGCCGACGTACTCGGCCTGGAAGACCCGGAACGGGGTGTCCTTGAAGTAATCCGTGCACTCGACGAGCTCCTGGCCCATCCGCAGGTCGGGCTTGTCGGAGCCATAACGACGCATCGCCTCGGCATACGTCATGCGCGGGATGGGGCGCGGGATGTCGACACCGATCTGTGCCCACATCTCGGCAAGGACGTCTTCCATGAGGGCGATGACGTCCTCCTGGTCGACGAAGCTCATCTCGATGTCGAGCTGGGTGAACTCGGGCTGCCGGTCCGCGCGGAAGTCCTCGTCGCGGTAGCAGCGCGCGATCTGGTAGTAGCGCTCGAGGCCGCCGACCATCAGCAGCTGCTTGAAGAGCTGCGGGCTCTGCGGGAGGGCGTACCAGCTGCCCGGGTGCAGCCGTGCCGGCACCAGGAAGTCACGCGCACCCTCGGGGGTGCTGCGGGTCAGGGTCGGCGTCTCGACCTCGACGAAGCCGTGCCGGTCGAGCACGTCACGAGCCGCCTTGTTGACCTTGCTGCGCAGGCGGATCGCGGCGGCCGGGCCGGAGCGACGCAGGTCGAGGTAGCGGTGCTTGAGCCGCACCTCCTCCCCCACGTCGACATGGTCGCTGATCGGGAAGGGCAGTGGGGCCGCCGAGTTGAGGACCTCGACCTCGGAGGCGACGACCTCGATCGCACCGGTCGGCAGGTTGGGGTTCTCCCGACCCTCGCCGCGGGCAATGACCTCGCCGGTCACCTTGAGGCAGAACTCCGAACGCAGGCTGTGGGCGACCTCTTCGTCGCGGATCACCACCTGGACGACGCCACTGCCCTCGCGCAGGTCGATGAAGGCAACACCGCCGTGATCGCGCCGATTGGCCACCCACCCGGCAAGGGTGACGGTCTGGCCGACGTTCTCGGCGCGCAAGGCGCCGGCGTCATTCGTGCGGATCACTGGGATTCCCCTTCATCTGTGTGTGGTTCGGTGCTTGCTGCGGTGATGACCTGCGGACGCAGGTCGTGAGCCGGAGGCTGCCACGTCGCCGCGTCGGCGGCGACCTGATTTCCTGACCGGATGTCCTTGACCTCGCTGGTCCCGTCCTCACGGACGAACCAGACGTAGGGAATGCCGCGGCGTTCGGCGTGCCTGATCTGCTTGCCGAACTTCGCCGCGGTCGGCGCGACCTCGCACGCGATGGCGCGGGTGCGCAGTTGCGTGGCGACGGCGTCGGCCTCGGGCCGCGACTCCTCGTCCGCCACCGCGACGAGGACGACGCTCGGGACCGAACGATCGGCCGTGAGCACGCCTCGCTGGACCAGCGGGACGAGCACCCGGCTCAGTCCGAGCGAGATCCCGACACCGGGGTACGTCGTACGCCCGTCCGAGGCAAGCGCGTCGTAACGACCGCCCGAGCAGATCGAGCCCAACGACTCGTAGCCGTCGAGGCGGGTCTCGAAGACAGTGCCGGTGTAGTAGTCCAGACCGCGTGCGATCGAGAGGTCCGCGACGATCCTGGTGCGGTCGGTCGCCAACGGGGCGCACGCTCGGACCAGGGTCGCGAGCTCGTCCAGTCCCTCGTCCAGCAGGTCGTGGGTGACCCCGAGCGCCCGGACCTGCTCCACGAATCCGTCGTCGGTGGTGCGGATCGTGGCCAGAGCAAGCGCCTTGTCCGCCTGGTCCTCACTGATCCCGGCCTCGGCCAGCAGCATCTCGCGGATCTTCTCCGCCGGGAGCTTGTCGAGCTTGTCGACCAGCCGCATGACCTCGTCGATCCTCTCAGCGGACACGCCCAGGCCGGCATAGAAGCCCTGGATCAGCTTGCGATTGTTGACCTGCAACCGGAACCCCGGAAGGAAGGTCAGCCTGCTGAGCGCCTCGAGCATGACGCGAGCGATCTCGACGTCGTGGTGGAAGGCCAGAGAGTCGCGACCGACGATGTCGATGTCAGCCTGGGCGAACTCGCGGAATCGTCCCTCCTGCGGGCGTTCGCCACGCCAGACCTTCTGGATCTGGTAGCGCCGGAACGGGAACTCGAGCTTGCCGGAATTCTCCAGGACGTAACGGGCGAAGGGCACCGTCAGGTCGAAGTGGAGCCCGATCCCCTTGTCACGCGAGGCGTCCTCCTCCTGCAACCTGCGCAGGAGATAGACCTCCTTGGACGTGTCGCCCTTGCGCAGCAGCTGGTCGAGCGGTTCGACCGCACGGGTCTCGATGTTCGCGAAACCGTGCAGCTCGAAGGTGTTTGCGAGGGTCGCGACGACCTGCTGCTCGACGTACCGCTGGGCGGGCAGGAGCTCGGGGAAGCCGCTGAGCGGCGTGGGTTTGGCCATCAGGTGGTCACAGTCCTCGGGTGATGCGGCCGGCCGAGCCGGCGCCGTCGATCAGGTCGAGCAGGAAGGGGTTGGTGGCACGCTCCCGGCCGATGGACGTCTGTTCGCCGTGCCCGGGCAGGACGACGATGTCGTCGGCCAACGGCAGCACCTTCGTCGCCAGGGAGCGCAGCATCGCTGCATGGTCACCGCCCGGCAGGTCGGTGCGACCGATCGAGCCCTGGAACAGCAGGTCCCCGGAGAACATGACCTCCGAGACGTCAGGACCGTCCGGCTGGTCCCAGGGTGTGCGGAAGGTGACCGAACCACCGGTGTGACCCGGCGTGTGATCGACGACGAAGGTCAGCCCGGCGAGCTCGAGGCTCGCGCCGTCGCTGAGCTCCTGGACGTCGTCGGGCTCGGTGAACTCGTAGTTCCCGCCCAGGAACATCGCCGCGCTCTCACGCGAGATGCCGCTCATCGGGTCGGCGAGCAGGTGTCGGTCGGCCGAGTGGATCCATGCGGTCGCGTCGTAGGCGCCGGCAACGGGCGTCACCGACCACATGTGATCGATGTGACCGTGGGTCAACAAGACGGCCACCGGCTTCAGACCATGCTCTCGGACGACGTCGGCGACGCCGGACGCAGCGTCCTTGCCCGGGTCGATCACGACGCATTCGGCACCCGGTGCGGTGGCCGCCACATAACAGTTGGTGCCCCACGGTCCAGCGGGGAAAGCGGCAATCAGCACCGGGCAAGCCTAACGACCGATTCCGGTTTGATTAGCATGGGTCACTGTGACTACCTCCGACTGGGGCCGCGTCGACGACGACGGCACCGTCTACGTGAAGACGACCGATGGCGAGCGAGCGGTCGGGCAGATGCCCGACGCCTCACCCGAGGAGGCTCTGGCGTTCTATACGAAGCGCTACGACAACCTCGCACTCGAGGTGGACCTCCTCCACCGCCGGGTGATGACAGGGGTGCTCTCCCCCGACGAGGCTGCGTCCTCGGTGAAGCTCGTGCGCGAGCAACTCGCTGACGTGCACGCCGTCGGCGACCTCGCTGCCCTGACCCACAAGCTCAACGAGCTCGGCCCGGTGATCGCCACCCAGCGCGACGCCCGCAAGGCCGCCCGGGCACAGCGCGTGGCCGACGCACGCGCCGAGAAGGAACGTCTCTCCGTCGAGGCCGAGAAGATCGCGACCGGGCGCGACTGGCGCAACGGCGCCAACCGGTTGCGCGAACTGCTCGACGAGTGGAAGCAGCTCCCGCGCATCGACAAGGCTGCCGACGACGAGCTGTGGCGCCGCTTCTCCTCGGCGCGCTCGGCGTACACGAAAGCTCGCAAGGCCCACTTCGCCGAGCAGGACGAGAAGCGTGACGGCGCCCGCATCGTCAAGGAGCGACTGGTCAAGGAGGCCGAAGCGCTCGCGTCCTCGACCGAGTGGGGCCCGACCTCCGGTGCCTACCGCGACCTGATGCGTGACTGGAAGGCCGCCGGACCAGCACCCAAGGCCGTCGACGACGAACTGTGGCGTCGCTTCCGCGGCGCTCAGGATGCCTTCTTCGGCGCCCGCGACGCCGCCAACGCCGCATTGGACACCGAGTTCGCCGCCAACGCGGAGGTGAAGGAGGAGATCCTCGTCCAGGCCGAGGCCCTCCTCGCCCCACTCGCAGAGACCGGTGATCTCGCGGCCGCCAAGGCTGCGTTCCGCGACCTCGCCGACAAGTGGGACGAGGCCGGCAAGGTCCCCCGCGACCGGATCAAGGACCTCGAGGGCCGGATGCGCGCCGTCGAGCAGGCCGTCCGCAAGGCCGAGGACGACCAGTGGCGCAAGTCGGACCCGGAGAAGTCCGCCCGCGCCGACGACATGGTCTCCAAGCTCGAGGCCGCCATCGCCGAGGCCGAGGCCAAGCTCGACGCCGCTCGCACGCGTGGTGACGAGAAGAAGGTCCGCGAGCTCGAGGAGAACCTCGAGGGACGCCGGTCCTTCCTGGAGATGGCCAAGCGGGCTTCCGCCGACTACAGCTGACATCAACAGCCGAAATTCGGTCGCCTGCGCTTGGAGGCAGGCTGCATGAATCCCCGGCCAGCCGGGGATTCATGCACTTGTAGGGGGTTGCAACACCCCACAAGTGCATGAAGTGCCCCCTGCCCGGGGCTGGTGGGACCACTGTGGTGTCAGCGCGTGCGGCCGCGCGCTGACACCACGGACGCGAACGCAGTTCGGATGCGGCGTTCGAGCTGCACCGGATTCTCCAGATCTGCCCACGTGATGCGAACACACTTCATGCCGGTCAGTTCCGCGATCCGACTCTCGCGTTGTTTCTCCCGAACGACGGCATCGACGAGGCTCTCCCCAGGCCGCCTGTACCTGACGTACTTCTCCATGCCGTCGAACTCCAGCCACACCCCGAGGTCGGGGAACGCGAAGTCGAGGTAAGCCAGGAATGCGACGTCGGAAACCTTG
>JASLDK010000081.1 GCA_030145945.1 Nocardioides sp. | reverse complement strand
CGGCGTCACGGTGGCCTGCGCCCTGCTCGTGGACTACGTGCTGACCGTCGCGGTGTCGATCTCCTCGGGCGTGCAGAACGCGGCGTCGGCCATCGGGTTCATCAACGGGCACGAGGCGACGGTGGCGACCGCCCTGGTGGTCCTGCTCGCGGCGATGAACCTGCGTGGCGTCCGCGAGTCGGGCACGTTCTTCGCGATCCCGACCTACGGCTTCATGTTCGCCATCATCGGGATGGGCATCTACGGGCTGATCCAGTACGCCTCCGGCACCCTCCCGCAGGTCGAGAGCGCCGACCTCATCGTGCTGCCGGACAGCAACCACCAGGGCGAGCTCACCCAGGTCGCGCTGATCATCCTGCTGGCCCGGGCGTTCTCGTCCGGGTGTGCGGCACTGACGGGCGTCGAGGCGATCTCCAACGGCGTACCCGCCTTCAAGCGACCGAAGTCGAAGAACGCCGCGACCACCCTGCTCCTGCTCGGCTCCATCGCCGTCACCATGTTGATGAGCATCATGATGCTGGCCCGCACGATGGGCCTGAAGTACGTCGACCCCAACGACATCGAACGCCTGCGCAACGGCGACGGGAGTCCGCTCCCGGCTGGCTTCGACCAGCACACGGTGGTCGCGCAACTGGCGCGCGCGGTGTTCGCCGACTTCCCACCCGGCTTCTACTTCGTGGTCGCGATGACCGGAATCATTCTGGTGCTCGCGGCCAACACGGCATTCAACGGATTCCCGGTGCTCGCCTCGATCCTGTCCCGCGACGGTTTCGCGCCGCGGGCGCTCGGCTCCCGCGGCGACCGACTGGCCTACAGCAACGGCATCCTGTTCCTGGCGATCCTCGCGATCGTGCTGATCGTCGCCTTCAACGCCGAGACGACCAAGCTGATCCAGCTCTACATCGTCGGCGTCTTCGTGTCGTTCAATCTCAGCCAACTCGGCATGATCCGGCACTGGACGCGGCACCTGAAGACCGAGACCGACGCTGCCACACGCCTGCAGATGCAGCGCTCGCGCATCATCAACGCCTTCGGGCTCGCGATGACGGCGGTCGTCATGGTCGTCGTCCTGCTCACGAAGTTCCTCGCGGGTGCGTGGATCGCGATCCTGGCGATGATCTTCTTCTTCGCCGTGATGCGGGGCATCAAGGGCCACTACTCGAAGGTCGAGGCCGAGCTCGCCGCCGACGAGACCGACAAGGCGCTGCCGACGCGGGTGCACGCGATCGTGCTCGTCTCCAAACTGCACAAGCCCACCCTGCGAGCGTTGGCCTTCGCGAAGGCGACCCGGCCCAATGCGCTGGAGGGCGTCTACGTGTCCGTGGACGAGAAGGACACTGCCAAGCTCCTCGAGGACTGGGACGACCGCAACACGGGTGTTCCTCTCAAGGTGCTGCACTCGCCGTACCGCGAGGTCGTGAAGCCGATCGTGGAGTATGCCTCGGCGATCCGTGAGGCCAATCCGCGTGGCGTCGTCGCCGTCTACATCCCCGAGTACGTCGTGGGCCGCTGGTGGGAGCAGTTGCTCCACAACCAGACGGCGCTGCGGCTCAAGGGACGCCTGCTGTTCACCCCGGGCGTCATGGTCACCTCCGTGCCCTACCAACTCAACTCGTCGCGGATCGCCGAGGAGCGCGAGGAGCGCGAGGAGACCCGCGTCCGCCCGGGCGACCTGCGTCGTGGTCGGGTCGACAGCGATTGGCGGACCCGTCGATGAGTCGCCCGCCTGCTCGTCGGACCCGCACGCGAAGCCGGAAGCCACGAGGCGTCAGCGCCCGAGGTCGCCGGTTCGAGGCCGAGGTCGGTCCCGTCGCGCACGGGGGCCACTGTGTGGCCCGCGTGGAGGACCGGGTGATCTTCGTGCGCCACGCACTGCCCGGCGAACGCGTGGTCATCGAGATCACCGAGGGCACCGAGGGCGACCGGTTCTGGCGCGGTGACGCGGTCGAGATCCTGGCGGCCTCACCGGACCGGGTGCCTGCACCCTGCCCGGTGGCGGGACCCGGTCTGTGCGGTGGCTGCGACTTTCAGCACGTGTCCATCGACGCGCAGCGCCGGTTGAAGGGCGAGGTCGTGCGTGAACAGCTGCGGCGACTCGCGCACCTCGATCTCGACGTCACTGTCGAGGCCGTGCCCGGCGACGACTCCGGGCTCCACTGGCGCACCCGGCAGCGCTACGTAGCCCTGCCGGACGGCGGCCGTGGCATGCGCAAACACCGTTCCCACGACGTCATCCCCGTCGAGGAGTGTCTGTTGGAGGCGGCCGACGGGCCGTCGTACGACGTGCGTGGTCGGTCCTTCGAGGTCGCCGACGGTGGCTTCTGGCAGGTCCACCCCGGTGCGCCCGAGGCGTTGGTCGGTGCCGTTCTCGAGGCGCTGGACCCGAAGTCGGGGGAGTCGGCCCTGGACCTGTACGCCGGCGTGGGGCTGTTCAGCCGGTTCCTGATCGACGCCGTTGGTCCCGATGGTCGTGTCGCCGCCATCGAAGGGGACCAGATCGCCTCGGCGTTGTCCGAACGCAAATGCCCCGGGCTGGTCGCCGTCCCTGGCGATGTCGCCGCCGTGCTGTCGAGCGGCCTCGCGGCCGTGTGGAGCCAGGTCGACCTCGTCGTCCTCGACCCGCCACGGGTCGGCGCCAAGCGGACCGTCGTCGAGCAGGTCGTCGCTCGCGGTCCCCGCGCGGTCGCCTACGTTGCCTGCGACCCCGCTGCGCTCGCCCGCGACGTGGCGATCTTTGCCGAGCACGGTTACCGACTGACGTCCCTGCGGGCCTTCGACCTGTTTCCGATGACGCACCACGTCGAATGCGTCGCATTGCTGACGAAAACCGGCTCTGACCTGCGGTGATGCAAGTCGGGGTGTTGGCGCCGGCCTCGAAAATCGGGGCTTAGGGCGCACTTTGGGCGCACTTTGAGTTTGCGAGCGCCCCGCTGCCTGGCGTGGAGACCCCTGAGAACGCGAAGAACGGCCCCTCGGTCGACGCGTAGTGCGAAGAGGGCTCACGGGCCGTTCCGGGGCTCTGAGAGCCCTCAGAC
>JASLDK010000182.1 GCA_030145945.1 Nocardioides sp. | reverse complement strand
ACGGCTTGTTCCTTTCGGTTGTTTCCTGGTTGGAAAACTGTGGGTGGTGGGTGGTGGTGAAAGATCAGTGCTCGTGCGCCCGGTCACGCTGGCCCTGCGTCTGTTCTGCAACATGTTCGCCGGTCACCTCCTGCTGATGCTGTTCGCGACCGGTGGGCTCTACCTCATCAAGGACTACGGCGGCGGCATCGGCGTGGTCTCGGGTGTCGCAGCCTGGGTGCTCGCCATCGCCATCAGCTTCCTCGAGATCCTGGTGCAGTTCCTGCAGGCCTATGTCTTCACCCTGCTGAACGCGATGTACATCCAGGGCGCGCTCGCCGACGAGCACTGATCTTTCACCACCACCCACCACCCACAGTTTTCCAACCAGGAAACAACCGAAAGGAACAAGCCGTGCTTCCTATGGCTATCGACGGCTCTGCCAACATGATCGGCTACGGCCTGGCCGCCATCGGCCCCGGTGTCGGCATCGGTCTGATCTTCGCCGCCTACATCTCCGGTGTGGCTCGCCAGCCGGAGGCGCAGAGCCGCCTCCAGTCGATCGCGATCCTCGGCTTCGCGCTCGCCGAGGCGCTGGCGATCATCGGTATCGCCCTCGCCTTCGTGCTCTGACCCAGCTCTGTCCGCCACTGAAGGGCCTGCAACATGCAGTCATTTCTGATTCTCGCCTCTGAGGGTGGAGAACACGGTCCGCTCGCCTTCGTGCCTGTGGAGTTCGCGCTCTCCCTCATCGTCTTCGGCATCCTGTTCTTCCTGATCTGGAAGGTCGTCACGCCGAAGTTCGAGGCCACGTTCTCCGAGCGTGCCGAGGCAATCGAGGGCGGCATCGCCGCGGCTGCGAACAAGCAGGCCGAGGCGGACGCCAAGCTGGCCGAGCTGGAGAAGCAGCTGGCCGATGCCCGTCACGAGGCTGCCCGCATCCGTGAGGAAGCGCGGGAGCAGGGTGCCGCGATCGTGGCCGAGATGCGGGAGCAGGCCCAGGCCGAGTCCGCCCGCATCCTCGAGCACGGCAAGACGCAGATCGAGGCTGAGCGCCAGCAGGCGGTGACCTCGCTGCGTGCCGAGGTCGGCTCACTCGCGACCGGCCTGGCCGGCCGCATCGTCGGGGAGTCCCTCGAGGACGACGAGCGCCAGGCTCGCGTCGTCGAGCGCTTCCTCGCCGAGCTCGAGACCGCGGACGCCTCCGACGCGGGCAAGGGCGCCTGATGGTGTCCTTCCGCGGCGGTTCCGCCGACGCACTGGCCAACCTCACCGACGCTGTCGGTGGGGTGGCCGAGGCCACTGCCGCGAAGGTGTCCACGGACCTGTTCGCCGCTGCGGCGAGCTTCCGTTCCGAGGGCACCCTGCGGCGCTTCGCGACCGACCAGTCGGTGCCGGCGCAGGCACGGGAGGGCGTCGTGCGCGACGTCTTCACCGGCAAGGTCGACGCGGCCGCGCTCCAGATCCTCGCCACGGCTGCCGGCCAGCGCTGGACCAAGGCCCGCGACCTCGCGGACGCCCTCGAGCACCTCGGCGTGATCGCCGCGGTCCGCTCGGTGGGTCTGCAGGCCGGCACTCTGGTCGACGAGCTGTTCGCCGTTCGTCAACTGGTCAACGCCAACAGCGACCTGCGCAACGCCCTGTCCGACCCGGTCCGTTCGCTGGCCGACAAGGGTGCCCTGGTCGGCACCCTGCTCGACGGCAAGGTCCTGCCGGCGACGGGTCAGTTGGTCCGCCAGGCGCTGTCCGGCTCCTACCGGACCGTCGGCTCCGCGCTCGAGGACTACGAGCGCACCGCGGCGCAGGTGCAGGGAGAGAGCGTGGCGACCGTCCACGTCGCCCGTCCACTCGCTGCGTCCGACCAGCAGCGGCTCGCTGCCGTCCTGACCCGTCAGTACGGCCGTCCGGTGCACCTCAACGTCGTCGTCGACGCCAGCCTGATCGGCGGCGTCCGGGTCGAGATCGGCGATGACGTCATTGACGGCACGGTCCTGAGCCGACTCGACGACGCCCGCCGCAAGATCGCCGGCTGACCGCGCGATCGCCCACCCACGACTTCACAGCTGTAGACAAGAGAGAAGGCACCTGAGATGACGGAACTCTCCATCCGTCCGGACGAGATCCGCGACGCCCTCGCGAAGTATGTCGCCGACTTCCAGCCGGCTGCCGCCAGCAAGGAAGAGGTCGGCACCGTCGCCGCTGCCGCGGACGGCATTGCCCGTGTCGCCGGCCTGCCGTCGGCCATGGCCAACGAGCTGCTCGAGTTCGAGGACGGCACGCTCGGCCTCGCGCTGAACCTCGAGGAGCGCGAGATCGGTGTCGTCATCCTCGGTGACTTCGACAAGATCGAAGAGGGCCAGACGGTCCGTCGTACCGGCGAGATCCTCTCGGTCCCCGTGGGCGAGGGCTACCTCGGCCACGTGGTCGACCCGCTCGGCAAGCCGATCGACGGTCTCGGCGAGATCGCCACCGAGGGTCGCCGCGCCCTCGAGCTCCAGGCCCCCGGCGTCATGGCCCGCAAGTCGGTCCACGAGCCGCTCGCCACCGGCATCAAGGCCATCGACTCGATGACCCCGATCGGCCGTGGCCAGCGCCAGCTGATCATCGGTGACCGTGCCACCGGCAAGACCACGGTCGCGATCGACACGATCATCAACCAGAAGCAGAACTGGGACTCGGGCGACCCGTCCAAGCAGGTCCGCTGCATCTACGTCGCCATCGGCCAGAAGGGCTCGACCATCGCCTCCGTGCGTGGCGCCCTCGAGGAGGCCGGTGCGCTGGAGTACACCACGATCGTCGCGGCCCCGGCCTCCGACAGCGCGGGCTTCAAGTACCTCGCCCCCTACACCGGCTCGGCCATCGGCCAGCACTGGATGTACGACGGCAAGCACGTCCTCATCGTCTTCGACGACCTGACCAAGCAGGCCGAGGCCTACCGCGCCGTGTCGCTGCTGCT
>JASLDK010000019.1 GCA_030145945.1 Nocardioides sp. | reverse complement strand
GGTGGGGACGCGCACCGATCGGATGCCTTGAACGCCTCCGGGGGAGGTCGGGCGACCGACCTCCCCCGGAGGGTGGAACTCAGCGATGAACGGTCAGTTCAGCGTCGTCACTTGCTGTTGAGGTAGGACGTCACCGGGATGCTGCCGTCGATGATGCCCTTCTTGACCGTGTCGAGCTCGCCCTGCAGGTCGGAGTTGACCTTGCTGGCGAAGTTGTGGAACGGCGCGATGCCGACGCCGTCGTTCTCGAGCGTGCCGATGTAGGCCTCGGGGTCGAAGTTGCCCTTGCCGGCGGCGACGACGGTCTCGATGGTCGAGGTCTTCATGTTCTTCAGGATCGACGTGAGGACCAGGCTCTGGGTCTTCGGGTCGGTCTCGTAGAAGTCGGCGTCCACACCGATGAGCGCGACGTCCTTGCCGGAGTCGGCGATCGCGGTCAGCGCGCCCTGGTAGATCGGGCCACCGACGGGAAGGATGACGTCGGCGTTCTTGTCGAGGATGGACTTGGCCGTGTTGGTGGCCTTCTCGTTGGCGTCGAAGCCACCGGTGAAGACGCCCTTGTCGTTGCCCTCCCAACCGACGAGCTTGATGTCCTTGCCCTTGGTCTTGTTGTAGTAGTCGACGCCCTGCTTGAAGCCGTCCATGAAGATCGTGACGGTCGGGAACGGCTGGCCGCCGTAGGTGCCGACGGTGCCGGTCTTGGAGTAGTCGGCGGCGGCGTAGCCGGCGAGGAACGCGGCCTGGGCCGTGTCGTAGAGGATCGGCTTGATGTTGTCGGCGTCCTTCTTGCCGTCGAAGTCGTTGTCGGCAGCGTCATCGATGAGGACGTACTCGATGTCGGGGTTGGCCTTGGCCGACTCGACGGTGGCGGCGGACAGGGCGAAGCCGACCGTGACGATCAGGTCGCAGCCCTGCGACACGAGGCCCTCGAGGTTGGGGGCGTAGTCCTGGTCCGTCTTGGACTGGACTTCCTTGTAGTCGGTGCCGAGCTCCTTGGCGGCCTCCTTGAGACCCTCGTAGCTCAGCTGGTTGAACGACTTGTCGTCGAAACCGCCCGCATCGGACACGATGCACGGCAGGAAGTCCGCCTTCGCGCCGCTGCTGCTCCCAGCCTTGCCCTTGTCCTTGCTGGGCGCGTCGCCACAGGCTGCCAGGCCCGCGCTCGCCATGAGCGCCACAGCCGCAACGGCCGTCGTCCTCTTCCAGGTCTTCACAGATGTCCTCCAGATCGGCGCCCGGCTCCCCGAAGGGTTTGGGCAAGGGATGGTGCTGACTCGGGTGCATCCTCACCCAAGCACCGCTCCACCGGAAGCGCATTCGTGCAAAGGGTTATCAACTTGGGACATTTCTCGTCAGAACCTGTCGATGCACAAGATCCTCACGGTCGTCTACGGTGGCCGCATGGTCGACTGGGACAGTCTCCGGCAGGCGGCGATCGAGGTGGCGGACCGCGCGTACGCGCCCTACTCCGGGTATCAGGTCGGCGCTGCGGCCCTCGCCGACGACGGCCGTCTCGTCGTCGGGTGCAACGTCGAGAACGCGGCGTACGGCGTGACGCTGTGTGCCGAGTGCGGGCTCGTCTCGCAACTGCACGCCACCGGAGGTGGCCGGTTGACCCACTTCGTGTGCGTCAACGGGCAGGGTGACGTGATCATGCCGTGCGGTCGCTGTCGTCAGCTGCTCTGGGAGAACGGCGGTGCTGCGCTGCTCGTGGAAACGCCCGAGGGTGTGCTCCCGATGGATGCGGTCCTGCCGCAGGCATTCGGCCCCGACGACCTCGCCCGCGTGTCCTCGACTGGTACAAACACACCGTGACCACCATCAACGCCCCCGCCGCTGCTCCGCACGACGCCGTCGAGGTCATCCTCGCCAAGCGCGATTCCGGAACCCTGTCGCGCAGCCAGATCGACTGGGTGATCGACGCCTACACCCGCGGCGCGGTCGCCGACGAGCAGATGTCGTCGCTGTTGATGGCGATCCTGCTCAACGGCATGGACCGGCGCGAGATCGCCGACTGGACGGGCGCGATGATCGCCTCGGGTGAGCGGATGGACTTCTCCTCCCTGTCGCGTCCCACGGCCGACAAGCACTCCACGGGCGGCGTCGGCGACAAGATCACGCTGCCGCTCGCGCCCCTCGTCGCGGCCTGCGGGGTTGCCGTGCCCCAGCTGTCAGGGCGGGGTCTGGGCCACACCGGCGGCACCCTCGACAAGCTCGAGTCGATCCCCGGATGGCGGGCAGCCCTGTCCAACGACGAGATGCTGGCGCAGCTGGAGTCCGTCGGTGCAGTGATCTGCGCGGCCGGGGACGGTCTCGCGCCCGCCGACAAGAAGCTCTACGCGTTGCGCGACGTCACCGGCACGGTCGAGGCGATCCCGCTGATCGCCTCGTCGGTCATGAGCAAGAAGATCGCCGAGGGCACCGGCGCGCTGGTGCTCGACGTCAAGGTCGGCAGCGGAGCCTTCATGAAGGACATCGGCAAGGCTCGCGAGCTCGCCGAGGTCATGGTGACGCTCGGCAAGGACGCCGGGGTCAACACCGTCGCCCTGCTCACCGACATGTCCGTCCCGCTCGGCCTCACCGCCGGCAACGCGATCGAGGTCGCCGAGTCCGTCGAGGTCCTGGCCGGGGGCGGGCCTGCCGACGTGGTCGAGCTGACCCTCGCCCTGGCCCGCGAGATGCTCGCCGGAGCGGGCCGCGACGACATCGACCCCGCCGACAAGCTCGCCGACGGCTCCGCGATGGATGCCTGGAAGGCGATGATCCGCGCACAGGGAGGGGATCCCGACGCGGCGCTCCCGGTCGCGCGCGAGCAGCACGTCGTGACGGCGGCGTCGGACGGAGTCCTGACCCGGCTCGACGCGCTCTCCGTCGGCCTCGCCGCCTGGCGCCTGGGCGCCGGTCGCGAACGCAAGGAGGACCCGGTGCAGGCCGGGGCCGGCGTCGTGTGGCACGCCCGTCCCGGTGACTCCGTGCGCGCCGGGGAGCCGTTGTTCACCCTGCACACCGACACCCCCGAGCGCTTCGAGAGAGCCCTCGCTGCGCTCGAGGGTGGCTATGACCTCGCGGCGCCCGGCACCACGCACGTGCCGGGCCCGCTGGTCATCGACCGCGTCAGTTGATGCAGCAGTCGATCAACTGCTGATCAGCCGCGGTCGCGGGTACGCCGGGCCAACTCGGCCAGTGCCGCCGGGAAGATCGACGCGGGCGGGGTGACCAGGCCGGCGCCGACCTGACCGGTGCCCGCGACCTTGCCGGCCATGCCGGTGTTGATCTGGGGCAGGATGCCGGTGCGGCACACGGCGGACACGTCGATGCCGGTCGCGGCACCGGCGAAGTCCAGGACCGGGATCGGCCAGCGGTTGTTCTCGCCGATCGTGATCTCCCGCATGCGGCGGCTGGTCGCGAGCGCGTCCGGCACGGTGCCTCCGACGAACCGGACGATCGCGGGAGCAGCGGCCATCGCGAAGCCGCCGATGCCGGCGGTCTCGGTGATGGCGGAGTCGCCGATGTCGGGGTTGGCGTCGTCGGGGCCGTAGTCGCCGAGGAACAGGCCGTCGGCGAGCTGGGCGGGGCCGGTGAACCACTGGTCGCCGGTGCCGGAGACCTGGATCCCGAAGTCCGTGCCGTTGCGGGCCATCGCGACGACCATGGTCGAGCCGGGGATGTCGCGGGCGGCGTCGAGCGCCAGCTTGCAGGCGGGCATCGCGACGTTGAGGAAGAAGTGGTCGTTGGCGCCCATGAACGCGAACGCCTCGGCGATCTCTTCGGCCGAACGCGAGGAGCGGACCAGCGACGGCGCGATGTCGCGCAGCAGCATCAGGGTGCCGGCCCGGTTGCGGTTGTGCGCCTCATCGCCCATCTGCAGCATCTGGCCGAGGATCGCCGTGGCGTCGATCGGGCCGGCGGCCTCGATCGCCTCACCGAGCAACGGGCCGAGGACGTCGCGCATCCAGCGCAGCTTCTGCAGTACCTCCGGGCCGTAGGCGCCGTACCGCAGGACCTTGCCGAGCCCCTCGTTCAACGAGCAATACGTACGCCGACCGGTGGCCGGGTCCTCGAGGATGAACATCCACATGGACGGCGAGACGACGCCGGCCATCGGTCCGACGGTGCTGCGGTGGTGGCAGGGTTCGAGGCTGACGTCGGTGCCGGCCTCGAACAGCGCTGCTGCGTCCTCGGGGTCCTCGACGAGGCCCTCGAAGGCGGCGGCGGCCATCAGCCCGCCGCGCAGGGGTCCGGAGGCACGAGCCCACTCGATGGGCGGACCTGCGTGCAGGAACTGACCCTTCTCGAGGCCGAGCAACTCGGAGGCCGGCGCGACGCCGACGAGCATCGCCTGCACGTCGAGCATCCGGGAGACGGCGAGCGCATTGGCGTCGCGGCGCAGCGGGTCTGCTGCGACGGTCGCGAGGTCCTCGACGGTGCCGTCCATCGGGGGCTTCCAGTCGACCCGGCCCGCGGGCACGGCCTGGGCCTCGACAGCGTTGGCGAACATGTCGGCGCCGACGGTGGCGACCCCGGTGGGAGCGACGCTGGGCAGCGGTGTGTTGGTCATCGGGGGCCTCCGTCGGTGACATTGGTGAGAGCGATCGCGCGGCGGGTGGCAGCCGCATTGGACAGGTGGACCTCAGCGCCGGCGGCGGCCAGCGCCTCCGCCTGACGGGTCAGGCCCTGCGGGTCGGTGGAGGTTCCGACGCAGGCGACGACGACCGGGACGTTGCGTGCGGCGCGGGCCGACGCGATCGCCGGGGCGAGCTCGGCGGCGGGGTCGTCCTGGGCGCCGTATCCGAGCACGACGTCCATCAAGATCACCGCCGTGGCGGGGTCCTCGGCCACGCGGGCGAGGTGCTCGAGGCGCAGGGTCGGGTCGATCATCGGGTGGGCGCGCCCGCGGGTGAGGCCGTCGTCGCCGAAGTCGATCATCAGGTGCGACTCGCTCAGCAGGCTGCTGTCGAGCGCGAGCTCGGGGGAGAGCGGGATGTTGCTGCGGATCGGGCCGAGCTCGGCTGCGGCCATCAGCATCGCCTCGTCGCACAGGGTGCCGCCGACGAAGAGACCACGCAGTGAGTCGCCTCCCGCCGACTCGGCCGGGACGCCCCACGTCGGCCAGGTCGGGACCGCCACACCGAGGTCGCCCAGCAGGGCTTCGGCCTGCGTGGTCAGGTCCGGCTGGCCGGCACCGAGCAGCGCGAACCGGACAGGCGTGTCCAGCTTGGCGGCGTACTCCTCGACAGCGGCAGCGACCTCCGCGGCCGGGGGCTTGGAGACGACGACGATCTGCTCGACCGACGGGTCCGCGTCCAAGCGGTCGAGTGCGGTCATCGTGGAGAGGCCGCCGATGGCCGCGGACAGGTCACGTCCGCCGACGCCGAGGGCAGCCGCGACCCCGACACCGGCGGCGTCGAGGAGGGCCAGGATCTGCTGGCATCCGGTGCCGGACGCGGCGACGACGCCCACCCGGCCCGGGGTGACGGTGTTGGCGAAGCCGAGGCCGACGCCACCGACGACGGCAGTGCCGCAGTCCGGACCCATCACGAGAAGGCCACGGTCGCGTGCGATCCGCTTCATCGCGAGCTCCTGCTCGACGGGCACGTTGTCGCTGAAGATCATCACGTCGACGCCAGCGTCGATGGCGTCCATCGCCTCGACCAGAGCCGAGGCGCCCGGGACCGAGACCAGCGCCAGGTTGCCGCCCTCACGGCGCAAGGCGGAGGCGGTGGTGCGGGGAGGTTCGGTGACCTCGCCGCCGGAGGAGCCCTTGCGGGCAGCCGCGAGCGCCGCGTCGACCGCGGCGAGCGCGGCCGGCAGCGCCGACTCGTCGTCGAGCCGAAGCGCGACCAGCATGTCGTTGGGGCTGGCGTCGGGAAGCGTGAACCCCATTCCCTGCAGCACCTCCACATTCAGCTCCGTCGCCATCGCGACCTGCGCGGCACGGACGCCGGGGGTGGCGGCGACGTCACGACTGACCTGCAGCAGTGCCACGCTGTCGGCGTATGCGCCGGCTCGGATCTCGACGTGTTCGACACTCATCGAGTGCTCCCTTCAAGGACTTCATGGGTGGGTGTGAGGGCGAGTTGGGCGCCGAGGAGCATCCCGGCGCCGGAGGTGTGTCCAACGGAGAGCAGTACGCCGACCGCGGCCGCGTCGCCCTTCGTCAGGGCGGTGCGGAACGGCGCGATCACGTCGCCGGCGACCGCGTGACGCAACAACGCCGCCGACAGGCCGGTCGTCCGGTGCAGGTGGGCGTGGACGGCTTCGGCCACGGGACCGGTGTCGGTGCCGAGGGCGCGGGCGGCGACCAGCCATCCTGCGAGCACGTCGTCACCGACGGGGGTGAGGCCGTCGCCGCGTCCGACGAGGTCCGGCACGGCGGCGGGGTCGCCCAGGCCGAGTCGAGCCAAGGCGTCCGCGGGCAGTTGCCGTCGAGCGGGGGAGAGGTCGGCGGGCACGGTGAGCAGGCGGTCGACGGCGGCATCGTCGAGGCGGGGCATGGCGAAGGAGACCAGTCGGCTGATCCGGACGTCCAGACCGTCCGTGTGGAGCCTTCCGTCACCGACGGTGACCGCGGTGCCGAACGGGATGTCGGGCAGTTCGCCGAGCGTGGTCGCGATCCCGCAGGGCACCTGCACTGCGTCGCGGGCCAGGATGCCGACGAAGCCTCCCGTCCCCGGGAGCGCCAGGTCGACGTACACGGCCTGTCGACCTGCGTGGACCACGGTGCCCGTCCGGATGGGCCCATCGAGCACCGCTCGCAGGGCGGGCGAACCCGCGCCTGCCACGGTGATGTCGACCGATGAATCCGGCTGGTGCACCTCACGGACGCTAACGGGCTGGGTAAGGTGCATCGAATGGTGAGGATTGCCAAGGTGCAGGGCGAAGTCGGGCAAGAGTTGATAGGCCCCGGCGAGGGCGGTGTCGCGGACGATGTCGTCATGGATGTGGAGCAGCTGGCCGAGGCGCTGGCCCAACTGGTGCTGGCCGGCGCGGGTCTCGACGAACTGGTCGAGGCCATCGGCGACGCCCTCGACCTCCACGTCGCGATCACCACCACCGACGGCCGCGAACGCGCCGCCCGCATCGCCCCGGCGATGCGCGAGCGGATCGTGACGACCGGGCTGACCGACGAGACCGGACGGCTCCGGGTGGAGTGGCTCGGCGATCGCGGTGGCCATGAGGGGCAGCCCATCGCTGGCGCCCACATCCACCGGGAGCCCTTGGCTGCGCCCAACCAGCCGCTCGGCCACCTCGTCGCGATCGCCGAGCGGGATCTGACGCCCGTGGAGATCGTGGCGCTCCAGCGTGCGGGGACCTCGGTGTCGCTCTCGATCACCCGTGAGCAGGCGGTCTCCGCGGTCGAGAACAAGTACCGCGGCGACTTCCTGCGTGACGTCTTCCTCGGCCGGGCCGGCACCGACGACTTCGTGCGCGAGCACGTCGTCGGATTCGGCTGGGACCTCGACCGCCCGACGATCGTGCTCGCTGCGCAGATCGACCAGCAGCCGTCGTACCAGTCCACGGACTCGGTCGGGGACCGTCGTCAGTGGCAGGAGCGCTTCGCCAACGCTTGGCGGCAGGTCGCGGCATCGGCCGACAAGTCGATCCCGATCGCTGACTTCGGCTCCGAGGTCGTCGCGGTGCTTCCGGCCGAGGACCACGACGCCACGGCGGCTCTCGTACGACGCCTGGTCCACGCCGTCGCCGGTGACAAGGGCGGTGGCCGCCGGCCGTTCACGGCTGGGGTGGGGCGCGCGACGTCCGGACCGTCGGGGCTGCCGGAGAGCTACACCCAGGCGCGGCGCGCGCTCGAGGTCGGGCGCCGGTTCCGGGGGAGCAGCACGACCACCTGGTTCGACGACCTGGGCCTGCACCGGTTGATCGCGATGGTCCCGGACACCGACGAGCTGCGTGCGTTCGCGCACGACGTGCTCGGTGATCTCGCGGCTCCCACCGAGGAGGCGGTCACGCTGCGCGAGACGCTGCAGGTGCTGCTCAACACCAACTTCAACGTGGCCGAGGCCGCACGCACGCAGTTCTTCCACTACAACACGATGCGCTACCGGGTCGGGAAGCTCGAGCGGCTGCTCGGTCCGGTCGCATCGGACCAGAACCTGCGCCTCGACGTCGCGGTCGCACTGAAGGTCCTCGAGGTGGTCAATCGCTGAGCCGCACCACCGGGTCCCAGCGCCGAGTCGGGTTCCCAGTCTGGCCCTGTCGGTCGACGTACGCCGTGTCGAACCGCGGGCAACTTTCGACAGCAGTTCCCCGGGAGCCTTTGGCGAAAGTGGCCAGTGAGGTGTGATCTGGCCCTCAATAGGTTGGTTGTCCTCGGAGCCCCAGCACCGACCCCAAATCAGGAGGACTCAGCATGTCGATGTTCAAGTGGGAGGTCGTCAACCCGGCCCCCGGCCAGCCGGTGGGGCCGCGTCAGCGGCTGCCCTGGGGGCCCACGATCGGTCTCGGTGCCCAGCACGTCGTCGCCATGTTCGGCGCGACCTTCGTCTTCCCGCTGGTCATGGGCCTGGACGCCAACCTGGCGATCATGTTCTCCGGCATCTGCACGATCGGCTTCCTGATCGCCTGCAGCAACAAGATCCCGAGCTACCTCGGCACCAGCGCCTCCTTCGTGGGTGGTGTCGCGGCCATCCGCGCGCAGGGTGGCGACTCGGCCCACGTGACCGGCGCGATCCTGGTCGCCGGCCTCGTGCTCGCCGCCGTCGGTGTCCTGGTGCACTTCGCGGGTGCGGGCATGATCCACAAGGTGCTCCCGCCGGCCGTCACCGGCGCGGTCGTCATGCTGATCGGGTTCAACCTGGCGCCCGTCGTCGCGGGCATCTACTGGCCGCAGGACCAGTGGATCGCGATCGCCACCGCGGCCTTCCTGGCTGCCGCCGCCGTGCTGCTCCCGGGCTTCTTCTCGCGGATCGCGGTCTTCCTCGCGCTCGTCTTCGGCTACCTCCTCTCGTTCGTCGCGGACAAGATCTGGGGTCCGATCACCTCGGTCCTCGGCGGTGCGACCGAGGCCACCAGCCACGACCGCGTGTCGTGGGCGCCGGTCAAGGCGGCTGACTGGATCGGCCTGCCGAGCGGCAAGCTCACCGACGGCGTCTCCGTCGTGCACGCCCCGAGCTTCTCGATGACCTTCATCCTGCTCGTCCTCCCCGGCGTGATCGCCCTCATCGCGGAGAACACCGGCCACGTCAAGGCCGTCGCCGAGATGACCGGCGACAACCTCGACCCCTACATGGGTCGCGCGATCAGCGCCGACGGCATCGCGACCGCCTTCGCCAGCCTCTTCGGTGGCTCCCCGACCACGACGTACGCCGAGAACATCGGCGTGATGAGCGCGACCAAGGTCTACTCCACGGCCGCCTACTACGTCGCCGGTGTGGTCGCGATCCTGCTCGGTCTCTGCCCGAAGTTCGGCGCGATCGTCAACCAGACCCCGGGCGGTGTGCTCGGCGGCATCACGGTCGTCCTCTACGGAATGATCGGCCTCGTCGGCGCCAAGATCTGGGTCGAGAACAACGTCGACTTCGGCAACCCGGTCAACATGGTCGGCCTGGCCGGCGGTCTGATCGCCGGCATCGGCGGCGTCTCGCTGAAGTTCTCCGACAACTTCGAGCTCAGCGGCATCGCGCTCGGCACGATCATGGTCATCGTGTTCTTCCACATCGTCAACCGACGCAAGGACGAGCTCGGCGCGGGTGAGGTGACCAAGAGGTTGTGAGCACACCTCCTTGTCCGGTGGGCGGCGCCAGCACCGCCCACGTCACACCCGGGACGACGCTGGCAGCCACCCCGGACAAGGAGCCAAGCTCGTGAAACCCGCACCGTTCGACTACGTCCGACCAGGGAGCCTGGAGGAAGCCCTCCAGGCCTTGGCCGGGCACCCCGAGGCCAAGGTCCTGGCCGGTGGCCAGAGCCTGGTGCCGCTGCTCTCCATGCGGTTGGCGGCACCGTCGGCACTCGTGGACATCAACGGGCTCCCGGATCTGGACCACGTCCGTGTCACCGCGGACGGGGTCCGGATCGGGGCCCTCGCCCGGCACGCTGCCGTGCTGCGCGACCCCGAGGTCGCCCGCGTGCAGCCGCTGGTGCCGCTCGCCCTGAGCAACGTCGCCCACGCGACGATTCGCAACCGCGGTACGACGGTCGGCTCGCTCGTCCACGCCGACGCGGCTGCCGAGATGCCGATGGTCCTGCGCCTGCTCGACGGATCGCTCGACGCGGTCGGCCCCGCTGGTCGGCGTACGATCCCGGCCGACGAGCTCTATGTCGGGCCCCTCGAATCCAGTCTGCACCACGACGAGATCGCCGTGGAGGCCTTCTTCCCAGCCCTGGCGGCCGGGAGCGGCGTCGCGTTCGAGGAGATCGCCCGCCGCCACGGCGACTATGCGATGTGCGGCGTGGCCGCCGTCGTTGCCGTCGCTGACGGCCAGATCACCTCCGCGAGAGCCGGCTATCTGTCCGTCTCCGACATCCCGACCGTCGTCGACCTGACGCCCGCTCTGGACGGGGCCGTCGACGCGTCCGCCCTCGACCGGGCCGGCGACCTGGCCCTCGAACACCTCGAACCCGAGAGCGACATCCACGCCACGGCCGACTACCGCGCCCACCTCGCGAAGGTGCTCACCGCGCGTGTCCTCACCGCGGCCATCGCCCACGCGACCACCCACCCGGCATCAACCCATGGAGGGGAGCAGCAGCCGTGACCGAGGCTCTGCACGAGATCCAACTGACGGTCAACGGCGTCGTCCACGACACGACCGTCCCGGCCCGTCGCCTGTTGTCCGACGCACTGCGCCACGACATCGGGCTCACCGGAACCCACGTCGGCTGCGAGCACGGCGTCTGCGGGGCCTGCACGGTCCTGGTCGACGGCCAGCCGATGCGCAGCTGCCTGATGTTCGCGGTCTCCGCCGAGGGGTCCGAGATCACCACCGTCGAGGGCCTGGCCACGCCGGACGGCGAGCTGGGCCCGGTCCAGCAGGCGTTCCGTGAGTGCCACGGCCTGCAGTGCGGCTTCTGCACCCCCGGCTTCCTGACCACGATCACCGCCGGCATCGCCGAGAACCCTGACCCCACCGAGGACGAGGCCCGCGACATGATCGCGGGCAACCTGTGCCGGTGCACCGGCTACCAGAACATCGTCAAGGCGGTCTGCCGTGCGGCCGAGCTGGCCCGCGAGGGAGATGAGCGGCAATGACGACGAACATGATCGGCGCCAAGGTCCAGCGGGTCGAGGACGACCGCCTGGTCCGCGGGACGGGCCGGTACGTCGACGACGTGGCGCCCGACGCCCTGCACGCCGCCGTCCTGCGCAGCCCCCACGCCCACGCCCGCATCCGCTCGATCGACGTCGACGCCGTGCTCGACCTCGACGGCATCCACGCGGTGTGGACCCACGAGGACCTCGAGGGCGCGATGGCCGAGCCGCTGCCGCTGCTCATCCCGCACCCCACCCTCACCCAGGGACGCACCCAGTACGCCCTGGCCAAGGACGAGGTCAACTACGTCGGCGAGGCGATCGCGTTCATCGTTGCCGACGACCGCTATCTCGCCGAGGACGCTCTCTCGCAGATCGTGGTCGACTACGAGCCGCTGCCCGCTGTGGTCGGCATCGAGGCCGCCCGCGACGCCGCCCTGCTGGTGCACGACGACGTGCCCGGCAATGTCGCTGCCCACATGGAGCAGGAGAACGGCGATGCCGCGGCGGCGATCGCCTCCGCGCCGTACCGGCTCGAGCTGGACCTCGAGATCGAGCGCAGTGCCTGCATGCCGATGGAGGGTCGCGGCGTCGTGGCCCGTTGGGACCCGGACCAGGGACGGCTGCAGGTGTGGTCGTCGACGCAGACCTCGACCGGTGTCCGCGCCGCCGTGGCGGCCAAGCTCGGTCTCGACCTCGGTCAGGTCGACGTGATCACCCCCGACGTCGGCGGTGGTTTCGGCGTCAAGATCAACCACCCCTGGCCCGAGGAACTGCTCGTGCCGCTGGCTTCTCAGAAGCTCGGCCGGGCCGTGAAGTTCACCGAGGACCGCCGCGAGCACTTCATCTCCTCCGCGCACGAGCGCTCCCAGCTGCACCACGTCGAGGTCGGCTTCGACGAGGACGGTCGGGTGCTCGGACTCGACGTCCGGTTCTGGCACGACCACGGCGCCTACACGCCGTACGGCCTGATCGTCCCGATCATCACCTCCACGCAGCTGCTCGGGCCCTACAAGCCCGGCGCCTATCACGTGGCCTTCGACTCGCTGTACACGAACACCGTCATCGTCACGCCCTATCGGGGTGCGGGGCGGCCGCAGGGGTGCTTCGTGATGGAGCGGACCATGGACGCGATCGCAGCCAAGCTCGGCAAGGACCGCGCCGAGGTGCGGGCGGTCAACTTCATCCAGCCCGACGAGTTCCCCTACGAGCACGGGCTGATCTTCCAGGACGGCCGCGACCTGACCTACGACTCCGGCGACTATCCGGCGATGCTGGAGAAGGTCAAGAACCTGGTCGGCTGGGACGACTTCGAGACGTTCCGAGCCGAGAAGGCCGCCGAGGGCAAGCGGGTCGGCATCGGCCTCGCCTGCTACGTCGAGGGCACCGGTGTCGGTCCCTACGAGGGCGCCCACGTCCACATCGAGACCTCCGGCAAGGTGAAGGTCGCCACCGGGCTCACGTCGCAGGGGCAGGGACACCAGACCGCGTTCGCGCAGATCGTCGCCGACGAGCTCGGCGTGCGCTTCGAGGACGTGGAGATCACCACCGGCGACACCCGCCGGATGCCTTATGCAGTGGGCACTTTCGCCTCGCGGGCCGCGGTGATGAGTGGTTCCGCGATCCACCTCGCGGCCAAGCGGACCAAGGAGAAGGCGCTGCGGATCGCGGCTGACGCGCTCGAGGCCGACATCGACGACCTCGAGATCGTGGACGGCGTCGTCAGCGTCAAGGGCACCGAATCGTCCATCCCGCTGGGCACCATCGCGGTGCTCTCCAACCCGCTGCGCTACGCCTTCGACGAGGCGTCCAAGGCGGCGACCCAGTTCAGCGTCGGCGACCCCACCAAGCCGCCGGTCGCCGAGGACGACGAGCCGGGCCTGGAGGGCAAGGACTTCTACTCGCCACCCCGCTCGACGTTCGCCTCCGGCATGCACGCCGTCATCGTCGAGAACGACGTCGACACCGCGGAGATCCGGATCCTGAAGTACGCCGTCGTCCACGACTGCGGCAACCTGATCAACCCGATGATCGTCGAGGGTCAGATCCACGGCGGCGTCGCGCAGGGTGTCGGCGGGGCGCTCTACGAGCGGATGGCGTACGACGAGTCGGGCCAGCTGCTCAACGCGTCCTTCATGGACTTCCTCATGCCCTATGTCACCGAGGTCCCCGAGACCATCGACATCGACCACCTGGTGACGCCCTCCCCGCTCAACCCCCTCGGCATCAAGGGCGCCGGCGAGGCCGGCGTGATCCCCGGATCCGCTGCCTTCGCTGCCGCCATCGAGGACGCCGAACGGGCAGCCCTGCCCGGCTTCGGCATCACTGCCATGCCCATCTCGCCGTCGGAGCTGTTCGCGCTCCGGGCGGCCCACACCTCCCGAATCCAGGAGTCGAAGTGAAGATCTCCGGCCAGAACACCATCGCCGCGCCCGTCGAGAAGGTCTGGGAGGCGATCCTCGACCCGCGGGTGCTCGTCGCGACCATTCCCGGTTGCGAGCAGCTCGCGGCCACCGGCGAGAACGCCTATGCGATGACCGTCAGCGCGGGCGTCGCCGCGATCCGCGGCACCTATTCGGGATCCTGCGTGCTCTCCGACCTGCGCCCCGGTGAGGGCCTGACCATGAAGCTCCAGGGCGCCGGTGCGCCGGGCACGATCGACGCCACCGTCCTGGTCACCTTCGCCTCCTCTGCCGAGGGAACCGTCCTGTCCTACGACGCCGACGCGGTCGTCGGCGGCATGATCGGCGGCGTCGGCCAGCGGATGCTCACCAGCGTCTCGCGTCGGATGGCGGCCGAGTTCTTCGGCAACGTCGAGAAGGTCATCGCCAACGGACTTCCCGTGGCTGCGGCCGATTCCTCTGCTGCAGGTGCTGTCGAGACCGTGACCGCCGATGGGGCGCCGGTGTTCTCGGCCCCGGCCAAGGCGTCGTCGGTCCCGTCGGTCGGCGGCGAGTCGTTCCTCACGGGCGTTGCCGTCGGTGGTGCCCTCGTGCTCGCGGGCGTGATCGTGGGCGGGCTGCTGGGCGGCCGGCGGCGATGAATCACCCCGCTGGGCTGTCGGTCGACTCCACCGCGCGAGACCAGGCGGCCGCCGTACGCCGTCGCGAGATATCGGCGCGCGAGCTGCTCGACCTGCACCTCGATCGGATCGCCGAGCGCAACCCGAAGCTCAACGCCATCGTGTCCCTTGACGAGGAGCGTGCTCGGGCAGGGGCGTCGGCTGCTGATGAAGCCCTCGCCTCCGGCGCCGAGGTCGGCCCGTTGCACGGTCTGCCGTTCGCCTTCAAGGACACCCACCAGGTCGGTGGATGGCGGACCACCTGGGGCTCGCCGTTGTACGCCGACCACGTGCCCGAGCGCGACGAGCTGATCGTCGAGCGGGTCCGCGCCGCGGGTGCCTTCACCATCGGCAAGACCAACGTTCCGGAGTTCGCGGCGGGTTCCCACACGTTCAACAAGATCTTCGGCACGACGCTCAACCCAGTCGATCCCACCCGCTCCGCGGGCGGGTCGAGCGGAGGTGCGGCGTGTGCGCTGGCAGCCGGCATGGTCCCGTTGGCCGACGGGTCCGACATGGGCGGCTCGTTGCGCAACCCGGCGTCCTTCTGTGGTGTCGTCGGCATGCGCCCGAGCCTGGGTCGGGTGCCGGAGTGGCCGCTCTACAACCAGTGGGAGTCCACCTCCGTCGGTGGCCCGATGGCCCGCAACGTCGGCGACCTGGCGTTGCTGCTGTCCGTGATGTCCGGTCCGGATCCGCGAGCGCCGCAGGCGCTCGGCCAGCCCGGCTCGACGTTCGCCTCTCCCGTCGCTGCGACGCTGGCCGGCTTGAAGGTCGGCCTGAGTGTCGACCTCGGGGGAGCCTTGGAGGTCGACCACGAGGTCGCCGCCGTCGTGGAGTCCGCCGGTCGTGCGCTCGCCGCTGCGGGGGCACAGGTCGGGTCGTCGTACCCGGACCTCTCGCTCGCCGAGGAGACCTTCCGCACCCTGCGCGCGTGGCACTTCCAGGCCAAGTTCGGGCGGATGCTCGCCGACCATCCCGACGACTTCAAGCCGTCCCTGGCCGACAACATCCGGGTCGGTGCCGATCTGACGGGCGCCGACATCGCCCGTGCCTACACGCAGCGCACAGCGCTGTCGGAGACGATGCGGCTGTTCTTCGCCGACCACGACCTGTTGGTGCTCCCGGTCTCCCAGGTCCCGCCCTTCCCGGCGGACCAGGAGTTCCCGACCGAGATCAATGGCAAGCCGATGTCGACCTATCTCGACTGGATGCGCTCGGCGTACTTCATCACCGTCACCGGCTGCCCGGCCCTCTCCCTGCCCTTCGGTACGGCGTCCACCGGCCTCCCCGTCGGCGTCCAGTTGATCGCCCCCCACGGCGCCGACCTGCGCCTGCTGGAGATCGCCCTCGCCCTCGAGGAGCTCGCACGGGGTTGACGCGGTTGGCGTTGGTTTCTCAAGGGATGCAGACAAGCCTGCACTTCCCAGTTCAGATGTGAACAGGGAAGTGCAGGCTTGTCTGCATCCCTTGAGAAACCCGCACCCTGAACGATCTGCCCCGGACCGGGCAACATCTGCCCACGATCGCCAGCCCCATCGGCAGATCATGCCGTCGTGCGGCGCGACGTGGGTCACTTGAATGTGACCCATGACAGCGAGGCGGATCAGGATCGGGATTGACACCGGCGGGACGTTCACGGACGTCGTTGCCTTCGACGAGGACAGCGGGGAGGTCGTCACGACCAAGACCCCGAGTACGCCGGGCAACCCGGCGGACGGGTTCCTCGCCGGCATCGACAAGGTGCTCGGCATCGCGGGGGCCGAGTTCGGCGACGTGGT
>JASLDK010000077.1 GCA_030145945.1 Nocardioides sp. | reverse complement strand
TCCGCAGCACTGGAAAGGAGTCGAGCCCTCAAGCCGACGGTCGTGAGCAGCAGAACACCTGATGCCCGACCCTCAGCCGAGTCGGCCTCACTCGGGCAGGCGGAGGAGCTGGGTGAATGCCCCGACAGAGGCCAGGTGGTCGCAGTCCAGCACCATCGCCGACACGGTCGCGGCGTGCTGCTCCAGTCCGCCTCGCGCCATGAGCCCCTCGGCCTTGGCCTGCATCTCGGCCGGCTCGAAGGGGTTCTCGTAGGAGCCCTTGGCGTAGCACGCCGCCTGCAGCGTGCGGCCGTCCCGGATCACGATCTGTGCCGTCGCCCTGATCTTCGAGCCGCGCAGGCCGCCGCCCTCGAACTCGCGCTCGCACTCGTCGTCGCGCACGACCTCCACGCGGCGAGCAAGCTCCGCCGCCTTCTCGGGGTCCCCGATGAGAGCCTCCGCGACCGGCAGCTCCACCGAGTCGCGCAGGTTCTCGCCTCCGACGAACCGGCTCATCCGGGACGACGCCCCCACGACGACCCGCTCGATCTCCTCGGCGGTGACGCCGGCTTCCGTCGACAGTGCCTCGGTGACCGCGTCGACGGCGGCATGGACCAGCGCGTGGTAGGGCCTCACCTTGAAGGTGTTGTAGAGCAGGGCGTACTCGGACCCGAGTCCGTCGACCATCAGCTCGAGGTCGGCCGTCTCGGCGTACGCGCGAGCCAGTCCGTGTCGCCCCTCGACGATCTGGCGTGGTCCGTGGAGTCCCGCCCGGGCAAGGAGCGCGCTGCGCACGCCTCCCGATGCGCCCAGGCCGGCGTGGAGGCGTGGACTCTCGGACTCGGACTCGAGGTACTGCAGCGTGCCTCCGGCATGGCTGACCCCCAGGCTCAGCGCGTCCTCGATCCCCCGTTCGTCGAGGTCGAGGAGCACCGCAGCCGCCACCGCGGCACCCAGCGGCCCGACCACGCCTTGCGGATGGAAGCTGCGGTCGACGACGTACGACGGCGCCAGGCCCCGGCCCACCCGGCACATGACCTCATAGCCCAGGGCGACGGCCCGGACCAGGTCCCGACCGGATGCGCCGACCGTCTCCGCCACGGCCAGTGCCGCGGGGATCACCGCGACGCCCGGGTGGTTGAGCGACGGGAGGTGGACGTCGTCCAGCTCGAACCCGTGGCCCGCGACCGCGTTCGCCAGGGCAGCACCCTCGGCCGAGGCGGTCCTCGACGAGCCGACCACCGTGCAGGCACCGGCCGTCCCGGCGAGGACGTGGTCACGCACCGTGACGGCCGCCGGAAGGGTCGCACCGTAGACCTGCGCACCCACCTGGTCGAGGATGCACAGCTTGGTGTAGTCGACGACCGGCGTCGGCAGCGAGGAGAAGTCGGAGTCCCGGACGAATGCCACCAGCGCTCCGGTCACCGCGGGCCCGGCGAGGCTCAACGGGGGCGATGACGGATCGTGCGCTCGATGAGCCACGCACCTCCGACCCTCGTGAGGTGGTGCTCCTGGGTGGCGAAGTTCGACAGGACGTAGGTGCCGTCCTGCTCCTCGAGCACGGCGCCGTTCGCACGTGCGGACGCCTGGTCCCCGTCGCCCTCGATCAGCATGTTCGTCACCACGTGCTGGGCACGCGGCAGGGACGTCTGCGCGGCCACGAGGGCACGGTGCGCCTCCTCGCCCGCCCAGGTGCCGCTCGGGCCCACGAAGGCGCCCTCAGGGGTGAAGCACGCGACCCAGGCGTCAGCGTCCCGGTCGTCGACGGAGAATTCCATGCGACTGACCAGGTCGCGGATCGCGATCTGGTCCTCCACTGACAACGCCATGATGGTTCCTCACTGTTCTGCAGGTGAGGCGGGCGGACGAGTCCGCCACGCCTGCACCTGGCCCGAACTCAGACGTTCTTCTTCTTGGGACGGTGACGGATCGTGCGCTCGATGAGCCACTTCCCGTCGACGCGCGTGAAGTAGTGCTCCTGGCCCGAGAAGTTGGACAGCGAGTAGACGCCGTCGACCTCCTCGAAGACGGCGCCGTTCGCGCGTCCCGTCGCGCTGTCGCCGTCGCCGTCCAGCAGGAGGTTGGTCATGATGTGCTGGCAACGCGGGAGCCCGACCTGGTCGGCCACGAGCTTGCGGTGGGCCTCCTCGCCCGCCCACACCGATTCGGGGTTCTCGAAAGAACCGTTCTCGGTGAAACACGCGACCCAGGCGTCGGCGTCACGGTCGTCGATGGCGAAATTCAGCCGGCTCAACAGGTCATTGATCGCGAATTGGTCTTCGATACTCAGCGGCATTCCAGCTCGTCCTTTTCTCTCTTCATTGCTGTCTTCAGGCCCCACCCTCGGTGGTGACTCGAGCCTACGCAGAATGGGATCTGGCCGACTATCGGTCGAGCACCACGTTCCCTTATCCCCACCGTCACCTCGGACGACGCTGCGCCCATGGCTGAGCCATCTCGAATGCGCGCGAGGCTTGCAGGACGCGCATGTCGTCGAGGTGGTTGCCCACGATCTGCAGACCCACGGGCAGACCCTCGGGAGTCCAGCCGCAGGGGACGCTCGCGGACGGGTTCCCGGTCAGGCTGATGGGCACGGTGTACTGCACCCACGACATCGGGTCCGCCACCGGTCGGCCGCCGATCTCCGCAGGGCCGCTCAGATCGAGCGGGAAGGCGGCGACCGGCGCTGTGGGGGTCAGGAGCAGGTCATGGTTCTGGAAGAATCGCCAGAAGGCGTTGTAGACGTCCTTGCGCGCGGCGATCGCCTGCGAGGCGTCGACGAACGACCGGTCGGTGTTGACCATGTCCACGAAGCGCGACGGGGCCGTTCCCGGCGGATAGCGGTCGATCAGACCCGTCATCGCGTCCAGGTCGGCGTCGAGTGCTCGGATGGCGTCGAACGTGCTGTGCGCATGCGAGAACCGGGGGCTGGCGTTCTCGACGACGGCACCCATGTCGGCGAACCGCTGAGCGGCGCGCTCGACGAGGTCGGCGACGGCCTTGTCGACCGGTGCGCCCGTTCCCCAGTCGAGGGTCCAGGCGATGCGCCAGCCCGTCAGGTCGGTCTCGAGCTGGTCGGCGTACACCTCTCCCGTCGCGGGGAGGGAGTGCCGGTCACGGGGATCCGGACCCTTGATCACGTCGAGGACGAGCGCGGCGTCGGTGACAGTGCGCGCCATGGGCCCGATCCGCTCCAGCGACTCCCAGCCGCTGAAGCCCGGGTAGCGCGGGTCGCGCGCACCCGGATAGAGCGGGACCCGACCGAAGGACGGGTTCATCCCGACCACTCCGCAGAAGCTGGCCGGCACCCGGATGGAGCCGCCACCGTCGCTGCCCAGGGACACCGGTCCCATGCCCGTCGCGACGGCGACCGCCGAACCACCACTCGACCCTGCCGGCGTACGCGAGAGATCCCAGGGGTTCCGGGTCGTGCCAAAGACGGGATCGAAGGAGGGCCCGTAGCCGAAGTCCGGCGTGTTGGTCTTGCCCAGGAGGATGCCCCCCGCGTCGCGAAGACGCTCCACGACGACGTCGTCCTCGACCGGTGTGAACCCGACATAGGCCTTGGAACCGCCGACCGTCGGGAAGTGCTGGGTGAAGATGAGGTCCTTCACGCTGACCGGTACGCCGTGCAGTGGCCCGAGGCGATCCCCACGGAGCACGGCACGTTCCGCCTCCCGAGCGGCGGCCCGCACCTGTGGGTGGTCGAGCGCACAGAAGGCGACGAGCTCCTCGTTCAACTCGTCGATCCGAGCGATCACCGCCTCCGTCACCTCGACGGGCGAGAGCTCGCGGTGACGGATCCGCCTGGCGAGCTCGTGCGCGCTGAGGTAGCAGAGATCGTCCTCGGTGCTCACGAGGGGTTCTTCGGCCGGTGCCGAATCGTGCTCTCGATGAGCCACTTCCCGTCGACGCGGACCACGTGGTGCTCCTGCCCCGAGAAGTTCATCGGGTAGTAGCTGCCGTCCTCCTCCTCGAACACCGGGCCGTTGGCTCGCGCGGTCGCACGGTCGCCGTCACCCTCGATCAGCAGACACGTGACGATGTGCTGACGACGCGGGAAGCCCAGCTCGCCCGTCATCAGCTCTCGCTGCGCCTGCTGACCCGTCCACTTGCCGTTGGGGCTCTGGAAGGAGCCGTCCTCGGTGAAGCAGGCCGCCCACTTCTCGGGGTCACGTTCGTCGACTGCGAACGTGAGCCTGTTCAACAGATCGGTGATCGCGACCTTGTCCTCAACACTCAACGGCATTTCAGATTCCTTTTCTCCGAATGGGCCTTCAGGGGTGAATTCGCAGCGTATCGACGGGCCCCTTTGTGCGCCCACGGATCGAGCACCGTTTTCGCTGGCCGTGGAGACCACAGACGGTGAGCCTCAGCCAATGGTGGCGGGGTCCCGGCCCTGCTTAACATCCAGGACGCCTACGGTGAACCATCTGTTCTCGGAGACTCGCAACGTGGGTAACGACCCAATCTACGAAGAGGACGAAGCATGTTCGTACGAAGAGGCGCAATCGCCATCGTGCTCACCCTTGTTGTGGCGTTCGCGGTGGGCTGCTCGACTGACGCGACCAGTGGCGCAGGAGGCAAGGACGGCACTGTCACGGTCGCCCATGCATCCTTCAACAAGGAGAAGCTCTATCCCCCGCTCCACGATTCCAACGGTCTCGTCTACTACGGTCCGATGTTCGACTTCCTCATCGGCGCTGACTCCGACGGCAAGCTGTCCACCGAGACAGGTGCCCTCGAGAGCTACACGCCCAATGAGGACGCCACGACCTGGACCCTCACCCTCCGCCCGGGAATGAAGTGGCATGACGGAACCGATGTCACCTCGGCCGATCTTGACTTCACTCTCAAGGAGTACGCCGACCCCGAGGCACTCTGTGGCCAGGTCTGCGGCTCTCTGCTCAACAACCTGGCGAGCGTCGACGTCGTCGACGGTCTCACGGTCAAGTTGAACCTCAAGCAGGCCGACGTCAACATTCCGGCCCTGCTCGGGCCGATCGAAGGCAATGCGCTGCTTCTCCCGAAGGCACACGTCGAGAAGGTCGGCCGCGACGGTTTCGAGTCGGACCCGATGGGCTCCGGTCCGTGGAAGTTCGACAGCCGCTCGGTCGGGCAGTCGATCACCTACAAGGCGAACCGCGACTACTGGAACGCCGACCGGGAGCCCAAGTTCGACAAGCTCAACATTGTGCTGGCGCCCGACCAGAACACCCGGCTGGCGATGCTGAAGTCGGGCGAGGCAGACCTGGTGGCCATCACTCCCGACCAGGTGCCGACGGTCAAGGACGATGGTTTCAACATCTTCACCATCAACAACACGGTCTTCTCGCAGGTCTACTTCTTCGAGAGCTATGACCCCAAGAAGATCACCAACAAGCTCGAGTTCCGCAAGGCGCTGGCGCTGGCCATCGACATGGATGAGGTCATCAAGGCCTTCTATCCCAAGGAGGTTGGCCGTCGCTCCCCCGGTGACAGCACGCCCTTCAGCCCCGAGACCCTCGGTCACGACCCGGCTCTCAAGCCCTATGACTACAACCCGGAGGAGGCCAAGAGCCTGCTCAAGCAGGCTGGCTATGACGGTTCGAAGGTCATCCTGCAGACGATGACCTTCCCCGACACTCCCGAGGCGGGGGACGTCAACGAGGCGATCGCTGGGTACTGGAAGAAGATCGGTGTCAACGTCGAGATCGTCCCGGGAGACTTCGCGCAGCTCAGCGAGAAGATCCTTGACGGCAGCCTCACGTCGGGCAGCGACGTCGTGGTCACCGGATTCCCGACGTCGAACCGCCCGTCGGTGCTGACCAACATGCAGACGAACATGCTGTCCCCCGACGCCGGCGGTCGACTGCGGGCCTACTGGAATCCCACCAAGATGGAGGGCTACTTCAACGAGCTGCGCACGATCGTCGACGAGGACGCACGGAGCGCACGTCTGAAGGAGATCAACGACGAAATCAAGGATGAGTACTGGACCATCCCGATCGCGCTGAAGAACACGACGTACGCGGCGGGCAAACGGCTGGCCGGCTGGACGCCGATTCAGGGGATCTCCAAGCTCGTCTCCTATGAGACCTTGGAGCCTGCCTCCAAGAAGTAGGCTCCGGCGGTCCATGAGGAGCCCGGTTCGAGACATCTCGAACCGGGCTCCTTTCGCGTACCGGTCCGGCGCGTCCCGGCCGCGGACCTCTGACCACGCGACGGCTGGCTCAGGCACGCGAGTCGAGGTACTGCCCTTGGCAACGCAGAAACGCTCGGCCGGGAAGAACCGGCCGAGCGTTTCTGGTGTTGAGCTACAGACTGCGCGTCGCCGCACGCGGGATGCGCAGGCCTCCCGGCTGCTCGGGCACGAGCTCGCCGTCCTCGATCACGACCGAGCCGCGCAGCATGGTCAGGATCGGCCAGACGCTGACCTCGTGGCCCTCCCACGGGCTGTAGTCGGTCTGGTGCAGGTCCTCGACGCGCAGCGGCGCCGGCGTCCTCGGCTCGAGCACGACGAGGTCCGCTTCGCTGCCCGGAAGGATCACGCCCTTCTTGGGATACATCCCCAGGAGGCGGGCGGCATTGGTCGACGTCAGCTCCGCGAGCCTCTCCAGGGACAGGCCCCTGCGAAGGCCGGCGGAGTAGGTGACCGCCATCCGCTCCTCGATGCCCGCGCTCCCGCCGGTCAGGTCGTCGATGCGGGCACCCCGGATCTTCTGCTCGAACGTGGTCACGATGCCGTCGGTCGCCACGGTCTCGATCGTGCCGTCCCGCATGCCCTCCCACAGAGCCGCATTGTCACTCGCCTCCTGCAGGGAGGGCCACGTGTGGAAGATCTGGCCGTGCTCCTCGTGGTAGTTGCCGCGGTTGAACAGCGCGTACTGGTGCAGCGTCTCCGCGTGGACGTCCTGGCCGGCGGCCCGCGCCTCGCGGATCGCTGTCACACCACGCTCACTGCTCACGTGCATGATGTAGAGGCGCATGCCCACCTCGGCCCCCAGGCGCAGCACCTGGCGGACCGCGAGCTCCTCGGACAGCTGGGTGTGCACCTCGGGCAGGTGGGTGAAGTGAGTCTCCCCCGAGGCGAAGTGCTGGTCATAGCTGTGCATGACCAGGTCGTCGTCCTCGGCATGGATCGCGGCGATGGCACCCAACGGGGCCAGCCTGCGGAAGACCTCGAGCATCGGTCCCCAGTGGACCCTGCGTCCCTTCGACCCTGCGATCACGTTGGTCGTGAACATCTTGATGCTCGGATTGCCGCCCTGCACGATGGCCGGCAGCTCATCGAGGATCCGCTCCGGGATGTCACCGAGGAGCATCACGTGCTCGGAGTAGTCGGTGTAGGACAGCGACGCCCACTTCTTCTCATTGCGCTCGAGCGCCTCCGCGAGGGTGCCTTCCTGCATCCACACGGCGAAGTCGACGAGGCTCGTCGTACCACCGAAGAGTGCCGCGCGGCTCACCTCCGTGGGCGAGGCGCTGAACGCCTGACTGTGACAGTTGTGGACCGATCCGGGCTGCGGCTTCAGGCCCAGGGGCGTGAGGGGCTGACTGCAGTGGACGTGCGGATCGATGCCACCCGGCACGACGATCGAGTCGCCGACATCGATGACACGGCGGCCCTCGAGGCTGCCTGGACGCGCCAGGCAGTCGATCACCTCTCCCTTGATGCCGATGTCCAGCGGCACCACCCCGTCGGGCGTGACCACCTGCCTGCTCCGAAGGACGATGTCGAGCATCGCGCTCTCCCCTCTTCTCATCATTTCGTCAGTCCCCAGCAACTCGCGTGGCGATGGCATCGCCCACCGAGGACGTGCTGCGGTCACCTGTTCCGGCAGCCAGATCGGCCGCGACCGCAGCCTCGATCTTCGCGGCCGCGTCATCGAGACCGAGATGCCTCAACATCAGCGTTGCAGACAAGATCGCGGCGCTCGGATCGGCCTTCTGCTGCCCGGCGATGTCGGGAGCGGAGCCGTGAACCGGCTCGAACATGCTCGGCACCGACAAGTCGGGATTGATGTTGCCGCTGGCGGCCAGCCCGATGCCGCCGGTGACCGCTGCCGCCAGGTCCGTCACGATGTCGCCGAAGAGGTTGTCCGTCACGATCACGTCGAAGCGAGCCGGATCGGTGACCAGGAAGATCATCGCGGCGTCGACGTGGAGATAGTCGACGGTGACCTGGGGGAACTCCCCGGCCACCTCGTCCACCACCCGTGACCAGACAGCGCCCGCGTGCACCAGAACGTTGGTCTTGTGCACCAGCGTCAGCCTCTTGCGCTCCCGCTTCGCCGCACGGGCGAAGGCGTCGCGCACCACCCGTTCGACACCGAACGCCGTGTTGACGCTGACCTCGGTCGCGATCTCGGCGGGGGTGCCGACACGAAGCGCACCGCCGTTGCCGGTGTAGGGGCCTTCGGTGCCCTCGCGCACGACGACGAAGTCGACCGTCCCGGGCTCGACGAGCGGCGATCCGACGCCGGGGAAGATGCGGGAGGGTCGCAGGTTGATGTAGTGATCGAGCGCGAAGCGCAACTTGAGCAGGAGCCCGCGCTCCAAGGTCCCGGGCGGGATGGCGGGGTCACCGGGTCGGCCTCCCAACGCGCCGAGCAGGATCGCGTCATGTCCCCGGATCTCCTCGAGCACCGAGTCGGGCAGCACCTCCCCCGTGGCCAGATAGTGCTCAGCCCCCAGTGCGTAGTGCGTGAACTCGAATTTTGCCGGAACAGGAGCGGCGTCAAGCACCTTCAAAGTCTCAGCAATGACCTCCGGACCGATGCCATCGCCGGGAATCACGGCAATCCGGTAGCCCGTCATGCGGCGTACTCGAAGAATCCCATGCCGACCTTGCGACCCAACTGCCGCGCCTTCACCATCCGCAGGAGCAACGCGGGTGCGGCATAGGTGGGCTCCTTGAACTCCTCGTACATCGACTCGGCGATGGCCTTCACGGTGTCGAGGCCGATCAGGTCGGCCAACTCCAGCGGACCCATCGGGTGAGCGCAACCAAGGCGCATGCCGGCATCGATGTCGCCTGCCGAGGCGTAGCCCGATTCGAGCATCCGGATCGCGGTCAGTAGGTAGGGGATCAACAGCGAGTTGACCACGAAACCTGCCCGGTCCTTTGCGCAGATCACCTGCTTGCCGAGGGTCGTCGTCACCAGCGCCGTGATCGCTTCCACCGTGTCGGTCGAGGTCCGCAGCGAGGGGACCACCTCCACCAGTGGCATCACCGGAACCGGGTTGAAGAAGTGCAGGCCGACGACCCGCTCGGCTCGTTCGGTGACCATTGCCAGGTCGATGATCGGGATGGAGGACGTGTTGGATGCCAAGATCGCCCCCTCGGGCACGACCTTGTCGAGCCGGGCAAGCACGTCGAGTTTGGCGGCTGGGTCCTCATAGACCGCCTCGATCACGAGGTCACGGTCGGACAGCTCGTCGATGTCGGCCGTGTACGCAAGCCCGGCCATCGCACGAGCACGTGTCTCGTCGGTGAGCTTTCCTCGTCGTGCAGCACGCTCGAGCGAAGCCTCGATCCGACTCCTTGCCGCACCCGTCGCCTCGACCGACGACTCGCAGACGATCACGTCGAGACCTGCTCGAGCACACACCTCGGCGATGCCGGCACCCATCTGCCCCGCGCCGACGACGCCGACCCGCTCGAAGGCGCTCACCGGAAGGCCGCCTGTCCGGTCACGGCCTGACCGAGGACGAGGGTGTGCATCTCGACTGTCCCTTCGTAGGTGAGCACCGACTCGAGGTTGTTCATGTGGCGGATGACGGGATACTCGAGCGAGATGCCGTTGGCGCCCAGGATGGTGCGCGCCGTCCGGCAGATCTCCACCGCCTCCCGCACGTTGTTGAGCTTCCCCAAGCTCACCTGCTCGGGACGCAGCATGCCGCTGTCCTTGCGCCGTCCGAGGTGGAACGCGAGAAGAACGCCCTTGGTGTACTCGACGTACATGTCCGCGAGCTTCTGCTGGGTGAGCTGGAAGGACGAGATCGACCTGCCGAACTGCGTCCGTTCGCCGGCGTACGCCTGCGCGGCGTGGAGCGAGGACCGGGCCGCGCCCATGGCGCCCCACACGATGCCGTACCGCGCCTCGTTGAGGCAGGACAACGGGCCCCGCAGACCGGTGGCCTCCGGGAGCATCGCATCGGCCGGGAGGCGGACTCTGTCGAGGACCAGCTCGCTGGTCACGGACGCTCGCAGCGAGAGCTTGTGCTTGATCAGTGGAGCAGAGAAGCCCGGCGTCTGAGTTGGTACGACGAAGCCGCGGATGCCGTCATTCGTCTGTGCCCACACGATCGCGACGTCCGCGACGCTGCCGTTGGTGATCCACATCTTGCGACCGTCGAGCACCCAGTCGTCACCGTCTCGAACGGCCCGGGTCCGCATGCTGCCCGGGTCTGAGCCGGAGTCGGGCTCAGTGAGACCGAAACAGCCGATGGCCTCGCCTGCGGCCATCCGAGGCAGCCACTCCTGCTTCTGCTCCTCGCTGCCCCAACGCCAGATCGCGAACATCGCCAGCGAGCCCTGCACCGAGACGAGCGATCGAATGCCGGAGTCCGATGCCTCGAGCTCCAGGCAGGCGATGCCGTACTCCGTGGCCGACATCCCGGCGCAGCCGTAGCCGGTCAGGTGCATGCCGAGCAGCCCGAGGGCGCCGAGCTCCTTGGCGAGACCGCGGATGTCGGCCAGCTCGCCGCGCTCGAACCAGTCGGCGACGTAGGGATCGATGTGGGTCGCGCAGAGCTGGCGCACGGAGCCGGCGACGGCTCGCTCGTCGGCGCTCATGAGGTCGACCAGCCCAGCAGGGTCCTGGGGGTCGAGGGCGGGAAGTGTCGTGGGGACGCTCATCAGTTGTCTCTCTTCCTTCGGCGGACCGACCGTACCGCCGCCGACACGGGCTCCATCACCTCCAGAGCAACCGCGTCGGTGATCGTTCCTGCGAGCGATTCTGATGCTCACGACGTCCCCCACCATGGTGCGCGCGGATGAACCAGACCTATCGTCCAGGCATGCACCTGCCCTTCGTGTCGGCGCCGGAGATGGCCGAACTCTGCACGATCGTCGACGCCGTCGACGCTCTCGAGACAAGTCTTCGGACCGGCTTCGATCCCGAGCTCGACCTGATGCGGACCAGCGCCTCGGTGCCGGCAGGCACTCTGCTCATGATGCCAACCGTGCTCGGCGCCTACGCCGGGCTCAAGTTGGTCACGCTGGCCGCCGCGAACCCCGCTGTCGGCAAGCCGTTCATCCAGGCTGTCTACGTCCTGATGGATGCCGACAGCCTGACGCCGCTCGCGACCTTCGATGGCACCTACCTCACCACGCTGAGAACCTCGGCTGTCTCCGCCCTCGCCGTACGGCACCTGGCCCGCCCCGATGCCGGTCGACTCGCCGTCTTCGGGGCAGGTGCCCAGGCCTGGGCCCATGTCCGGAGCCTGGCCGCGATACGTCCGCTACGGCGCGTGGACGTGGTGGGAAGATCACCGCAGGCGGTAGCCGACCTGGTCCAAAGGATCCGCGGCGAGCTGGGCATCGAAGCCTCACCCGCCGGCGCCGACACGGTGGCCGAGGCCGATGTCGTGGCCTGTTGCACGACATCACGGGTGCCGCTGTTCGACGGCGATCTGCTGCGTCCAGGAACAACTGTGGTGGCCATCGGCGCCTACGAGCCCGATGCGCGTGAACTGGACGATACGACGATGTCGCGCGGCCTGGTCGTGATCGAGTCCCGGGCATCCGCGCTGCGCGAGGCAGGCGAGATCATCCAGGCCATTGACTCCGGGGCACTCGATGAGCGCGAACTCCACACCCTTCGCAGTCTGGTGCTCGGCGAGTTGACCGTGCCAGGGGACGGCGTGAGCGTGTTCAAGGGCACGGGAATGTCCTGGCAGGACCTCTCAGTGGCCGGACGGATGCACGGCAGCATGTCTCTGTGACCCTGCAACCACGTGACGGATCACCTTCACAAGGGCCGCCAGTGCGGAGTGTGGCCGCATGCTCTCAGGAAGGATCAGGACGATGTGCCGCTCGATCGACTCCTCGATCTGGATGCGACTGATCTCCACGGCTGGGTTGAGCTGAAGCATCAGATCGGTCACCGGAGCGACCCCCAACCCCATCGCGGCGAGTGCCATCGTGGCGGCAGTGTCGGTGACCTCATGCGCAACCCACGGTTCGAAGCCATGCTTGCGGCAGGCCGAACGTAACGCGATGCCATAGGCAGTGCGGCCGGTCGGGAGGATCCAGTCCGCATCCGCCAGCTCGCGCAGGCTCACCGACTTCCGCGACGCAAGACGATGCGTCGTCCCGACGGCCAACGCGAACTGCTCGCTGCGAAGCCTCACCACACGGATCCGACCATCGCGCGGCATCGGTGCGTCGTCGTAGTCAAGGCCGAAGGCGGCATCCACGTCACCGAGCCAGACCTCCTTCGCAGCATCATCCACATCGATCTCGCGACTCCGGATCGACAGTTGCGGGTGCTGGCTGCCTGCCTCGGTCAGCACCGGGCCCAACAGCGCAGCCGCAGTGCTGCCCCAGGTGCCGACGACGAGAGAGCCGGACACGGCGTTCGTACTCTCGGCGAGGGCCTCGACGGCACGCGCCTCCGCCGTCAGGAGTAGGTCCGCGTGTTCGGCGAGAACCCGTCCGGCCTCGGTGAGCGCGAGTTTGCGACCCGCCTTGCGAAGCAGGGGGACACCCACCGTTCGTTCGAGGGCCGTGATGTGTTGTGAGGCCGCCCCCGCGGTGTAGCCCAGCGCCTCGGCCGCAGCCGTCAGACTGCCCCGTCGCACGAACTCGCGCAATGTTGCCAACTGCACGAGGTTGAGGGTCACGCTGTCGACTGTAGGGACTCTGCACGCCTGATGCCCGGGGTCGAGCGACCGGCTCGATCACGCCGAGCATCAGCATCTCTAAAGGATCATGTTCACGATCCTTCGCTGGTCCTCAATCCAGCGCGACCCGACGATGGTGAGGTGATCACCAGCGGAGGAGCCCCCGGAGGCCGAGCAGAGATCGTCATCATCGGCGGCGGCATCATGGGCCTCGCCACGGCGTACGAGCTGGCTGCCGCAGGTGTCAGCGACATCGTCGTCGTCGAGCGGGACACGCTCGGCTCCGGGTCCACCTGCAAGGCTGCCGGAGGTGTTCGCGCCCAGTTCTCCGACGAGGTCAACATCGCCCTCGGCGCACGCAGCCTCGAGACCTTCCAGTCGTTCGGCGAACGCTTCGGCCAGGAGATCGACCTGCACCAGGTCGGCTACCTCTTCCTGCTCGACTCCCCCGACGACGTGGCAGCCTTCGAGCGCAATGTGCGGCTGCAGAACGAGTTGGGCGTCCCGAGCCGGATGATCGACCCGTCCGAGGCCAAGGCGCTCTCCCCCCTCATCGACACCGACGGTCTGCTGGCGGCAGCCTTCTCCCCGACCGACGGACACTGCACCCCCGAGTCCGTCGTCCTGGGCTACGCCACCGCCGCACGTCGGCGCGGAGTGCGGATCATGACGCAGTGCGAGGCTCGCGGCATCGACGTGGACGGCAACCAGATCACCGGGGTGCGGACCGACAAGGGCCGCATCGAGACGTCTGCCGTGATCTGCACGGCAGGCGCCTGGTCGCAGACCGTCGGTGCGTGGGCGGGCATCGACCTGCCGATCGTCCCGCTGCGGCGACAGATCCTGGTCACCGACCCGACACCGTGGATCGCCGACGACACACCGTTCACGATCGACTTCGGCACGTCCTACTACTTCCATCGTGAGGGCCGCGGTCTCCTCGTCGGCATGTCCGACCCCGACGAGACCCCCGGCTACAAGCTGACGCGGTCCGACAGCTGGCTGCCCGGACTCGCGACAGCCCTGGAGCGTCGTACGCCGTCGCTCGTCGATGTCGGCATGGCCAGCGGATGGGCCGGGCTCTACGAGATGACACCCGACCACAACGCCGTCATCGGCGAGGCTGCCGGCGTCTCTCGGTTCCTCTACGCCGCAGGGTTCTCGGGCCACGGATTCCTGATGGGTCCTGCTGTCGGCGAGGTGATGCGCGACCTGTACCTCGGTCGCACGCCCTTCGTCGACGTCACCGGCCTGAGCACGGATCGCTTCCAGCACAGCGAGATCCGCCCCGAACTGAACATCGTGTGACCACCTCCGTCGAAGGAGCAGTAACCATGAGCTCGATCCAGCACCTTCCCTCAGCAGAAGACCTCGTCCAGCGGGCGATCGCTGCGACCACGGCGTGCGGCGTCGACCTCGCCGACTGGCGCGGTGAGCACGACCTCACGTCCCCGATCAACGGAGCGTTGCTGTGCTCCCTCCCCTGGACGGACGCCGCAGGCGTGGACAGTGCCACCGAGCGCGCGCACGCGGCGTTCCTCCAGTGGCGGACCGTGCCAGCACCAGCCCGCGGCGCTCTGGTGAAGCGCTTCGGCGAGCTCCTGGTCGAGCACAAGGACGACGTGGCGGCACTGATCAGCCTCGAGGTCGGGAAGATCACCTCCGAAGCGCGGGGCGAGGTGTAGGAGATGATCGACATCTGCGACTTCGCCGTCGGCCTGTCCCGCCAGCTCTACGGTCGCACGATGCCGTCCGAACGGGCAGGACACAGGCTCATGGAGACCTGGCACCCGCTCGGTGTCGTCGGCGTCATCAGCGCCTTCAACTTCCCTGCCGCGGTGTGGGCGTGGAACACCGCGGTTGCACTCGTCTGTGGAGACTCCGTCATCTGGAAGCCCTCGGAGCTCGCTCCCCTGACCGCACTGTCGTGTGCATCCCTGCTCCAACGCGCCATCGACGAGGCGGGGGCTCCCCGCGACCTCAGCCAGGTCCTCGTGGGCGGAGCCGACGTCGGCGAGCGACTCGTCGAGCACACCGGGATCGCGCTGGTGAGCGCGACCGGGTCGACCCGGATGGGTCGGCTCGTCGGCCCCCGCGTGGCGGACCGGTTCGGTCGGACGATCCTCGAGCTCGGCGGCAACAACGCCGCCATCGTCACTCCGTCAGCGGACCTCGACCTGGTCGCGCGCGGCGTGGTCTTCGCAGCGGCCGGCACCGCAGGTCAGCGGTGCACCACCATGCGGCGGGTGATCGCCCACCGCAGCGTCATCGACGAGGTGCTGCGGGGATTGACCGACGCCTATGCGCGGCTCCCCATCGGCAGCCCTCTGGCCGACGGCACGCTGGTCGGACCCCTGATCGGCCAGCGGGCCCACGACGCCATGGTCTCGGCCCTGTCGGAGGCGGTCGACCAGGGCGGCAAGGTCGTTGCCGGCGGCGGGCGCGTTCTCGAGGAGTCCGCCCCGGGTGCGTACTACGTGCAGCCGGCCGTCGTCCAGATGCCGGAGCAGACCGAGATCGTGCGCGCCGAGACGTTCGCGCCGATCGTCTACGTCCTGCCCTACGACACGCTGGAGGAGGCCATCGCGATCAACAACGCGGTTCCCCAGGGCCTGTCGTCGAGCATCTTCACCCAGGACCAGGCCGAGGCCGAGGTCTTCCTCGGACCCGCCGGTTCGGACTGCGGCATCGTCAACGTCAACATCGGAACCTCGGGCGCCGAGATCGGCGGAGCCTTCGGCGGCGAGAAGGAAACGGGGGGCGGCCGCGAGTCGGGCTCCGACTCCTGGCGTGCCTACATGCGCCGGGCGACCAACACCATCAACTACTCCGGCGAGCTTCCCCTCGCCCAGGGCGTGGACTTCTCCGTCTGAGCGACGGCTGAGAGAGGCAGGACCGATGGACGACATGCTGAGCCAGATGGACGAGTGGGGCCCCGAGAAGGTGGTCTGCGTGTCCGACCGCCGCACCGGGATGCGCGGCGTCCTGGTGCTCGACAACACCGCACGGGGCATGGGCAAGGGCGGCACTCGGATGAGTCACACCCTGACCGTCGCCGAGGTCGCCCGCCTGGCGAGGACCATGACCTGGAAGTGGGCCGCCGTCGACCTGTTCTACGGCGGCGCCAAGGCCGGGGTGCGCTTCGACCCGAGCTCCCCCGACAAGGAGGCCGCCCTGCGAGCCTTCGGCCGAGCACTGCGCAACGAGGTCCCCTCGGAATACGTCTTCGGGCTGGACATGGGACTCACCGAGAGCGACGCGGCCATCCTTCTCGACGAGCTGGGTCGCGGCTCCGCCGTCGGACTTCCTCGCGAGCTCGGCGGGCTTCCGTACGACGAGCTCGGCGTGACCGGCTTCGGGGTGGCCGAGGCTGTCGATGCGGCCTGTCGGGCTCAGGGCCTTCCGATCACCGCTGTGCGGGTCGCGGTGCAGGGATACGGAGCGGTGGGCTGGGCCGCATGTCGCAGACTCGCTGAGCTCGGCGCCACCATCGTCGCCGTCTCCAACGCAGAGGGCACGATCCACGACCCGGACGGCATCGACGTCGACCGGCTGGCGAAGCTGCGCCTGCAGCACGGCGACGGCTGCCTTCGCGAGTACGGCCGGCCGGTGCTGGACGTGGACGCCGTCCTCGGGGTCGATGCGGACGTCCTGCTCCCCTGCGCCCGCGAGGACCTGGTCGACGAGCACGTCGCTCGCGCCACCAGTGTGCGGTTGGTGGTCGAGGGTGCCAACCTCCCGACCTCCCCGGCGGCCAAGCAGATACTGCACGAACGCGGCATCCCGCTCGTTCCCGACTTCATCGCCAACGCCGGCGGCATCGTCGCGGCGGCGTACTCGATGGACGCCCGCCACTCCGCCTTCGTCGTCAACTCCGACGACATCTTCTCGATGGTGACCGACAAGCTGCGTGCGAACACCGTCCAGGTGCTCAGTGCCAGCGAGCGGTTGGGAATCACGCCCCACCTCGCAGCCCAGCAGATGGCGCAGGACCGGGTTCGTGCTGCCATGCGCCTGCGGGGCGTGGGCAGCGTCGAACGGGTCCACGTCGATGTGGCCTAGGCCGTCGTCATGATCGAAACCATCGACGAGCACCTCGTCCGACGGCTCCGGAACTGGGAGTCCTGCGGGCCCGTTCCGGTGACACACACCGAGGTCTCCTCGCAGGACCTGCTCGCGCTCCTCGAGGCGCAGGCCCAGGCCAGACACCTCGACTTCGCGGCTCGTTGGTTGCAGTCGAAGGGACAGGGCTTCTACACGATCGGATCGGCCGGGCACGAGAGCAATGCGATCGTGGGCATGGCGACGCGACCGACCGATCCCGCACTGCTCCACTACCGGTCCGGCGGGTTCTTCGCGGCGCGTGCCGCACAGGTGCCGGGGTCCGATCCCATCACCGACGTCCTGAGCGGGATGGCGACCTCAGCAGCGGACCCGATCTCCGGCGGTCGACACAAGGTCTTCGGCCATCCCGGCTACGGGATCATCCCGCAGACCTCAACGATCGGCTCGCACCTGCCACGCGCCGTGGGACTCGCCTTCTCGCTCGCCCGCGCGCAGGCCCTGGACCTTCCGTCCGTCTGGCCGGCCGACTCCGTGGTCGTGTGCAGCTTCGGCGACGCGTCCGCGAACCACTCCACCTCGGTGGGCGCGCTCAACACCGCGAGTTGGTGCAGCCATCAGGGCGTTCCTCTTCCGCTGCTCTTCGTCTGCGAGGACAACGGCATCGGCATCTCGACCAGGACGCCGAGCGGGTGGACGGCTCGCTCGATGTCAAGCCTGCCGGCGATCGACTACGCGTACGCCGACGGCGCCGATCCCGAGGACGCAGTGGCCACTGTTCGCGCCTTGGCCGAGCAGGTGCGCAACGAGCGCCGGCCCGCGGTGCTGCACCTGCGGACCGTGCGGTTCATGGGCCATGCCGGATCTGATGCCGAGCTCGCCTATCGCTCGCGGACCGAGATCATCGCCGACTACGACCGCGACCCGCTCCTGGCGACGGTTCGAGCTCTCGTCGCGCGCGACGTGATCACGCCTGAGGATGCGTTGGACCGCTACGAGGCGGCCCGGACCGCGGTGGACGTCGTGGCCCGGACGATGCTGGACGTCAAGCGCCTCGACTCGGCGGCCGCCGTGATGGCGCCCATCGCATATCCGCAGGTCCGTGCTCATGCCCCGGTCCCCCAGGGCGTCCTGGGCTCAGCGCAGGACGCTGGGCTGACCCTCGCCCAATCCATCAACGCCACCTTGGCCCACGAGCTGCGGACCAGGCCGGAGACGGCCATCTTCGGTGAGGACGTCGCCGTCAAGGGCGGCGTCTACGGCGTGACCCGGGGCCTCCGCAAGACCTTCGGCGCCACCAGGGTCTTCGACACCCTTCTCGATGAGCAGAGCGTCCTGGGCACCGCCCTGGGCGCGGCGCTGACGGGACTGCTGCCGATCCCGGAGATCCAGTACCTCGCGTACCTGCACAATGCCGAGGACCAGCTTCGGGGTGAGGCCGCGACGCTGGCCTTCTTCTCCGATGGCCAGTACCGCAACGGCATGGTCGTCCGCATCGCCGGCCTGGCCTATCAGCGCGGATTCGGCGGCCACTTCCACAATGACAACTCGGTGGCCGTGCTGCGGGACATCCCCGGCCTGGTCCTGGCCGTCCCGAGCCACCCGGCAGACGCTCCCGAGCTGCTGTCGACCTGCATCGCCCTGGCCCGGGACGAGGGGCGCGTCTGCGTCTTCCTCGAGCCGATCGCGCTCTATCACTCGAAGGATCTGATCCGTGACGGCGATCGTGCCTGGCTGGCGCCTCGGGGAGCGGTCGAGGCCGCCGGAGCGCGGCGAGACTCGTTCGGACGCGCCCGGGCCTATGGCACGGGACGCGACCTGCTGATCATCACGTTCGGCAACGGCCTGCCGATGAGCCTTCGCGTGGCGGACCGGCTCTCGCAGGAGTCCATCTCCGCGACCGTCGTGGATCTGCGTTGGCTGACGCCGCTGCCCGTCCAGGACATCGTGCGTCTCGCCGAAGGCTTCGAGCGCCTGCTCGTCGTCGATGAGACCCGCCGGTCCGGCGGCGTCGCCGAGTCTGTCCTCGCTGTTCTCCTCGATGTCGGCTTCCAGGGTCGGGCTGCTCGGGTGAACAGCGAGGACTCCTTCATCCCGCTCGGGCCGGCCGCGGAGACCGTGCTGCTCGACGAGGACACCATCCTCCAGGCAGCCCGCGGCCTCTGCCAGAGCTGAGTCGCTCGAGGGGCCGGCCTCCTCGAGGCCGGCCCCTCGAGCGATGCATCCCCGTTCTGCCCTGTCACAGGCAACGAGAGCCGACACCCTCCGGGTGTCGGCTCTCGTCGTTCGTGGAGGTGACGGCCTCGTCAGGTGGTGGCCGGGAAGTGGCAGGCCATCCAGTGCTTCGGCTGGTGCTCGATGAGCATCGGCTCGACCTCGGCACACAGTTCCTGGGCTTTCCAGCAACGGGTGCGGAAACGACACCCGGAGGGCGGGTTCGCCGGACTGGCGACATCCCCGCTGAGAATGATCTGCTCCCGTGTGGCCTCAGCAATCGGGTCCGGAACCGGAACAGCAGACAGTAGGGCCTGGCTGTAGGGGTGCAGCGGGCTTTCGTAGAAGTCGTCACGATCCGCCATTTCGACCACCTTGCCCAGATACATCACCGCGACCCGGTCGCTGAGGTGGCGTACGACGGACAGGTCATGGGCGACGAAGAGATAGGCGAGGTTGAACTCCTTCTGCAGGTCCTCGAGCAGGTTCACCACCTGAGCCTGGACGGAGACATCGAGCGCCGAGATCGGCTCATCGGCCACGATGAAGTCCGGCTTGACGGCCAGCGCCCGGGCAATGCCGACCCGCTGCCGTTGACCGCCGGAGAACTCGTGGGGATAGCGATCAGCGATCTTGGAGCTCAATCCCACGATCTGCAGCAGCTCGTCGATCCTCCTGGCCTTCTCCTTGCCCGCGGCCAGACGGTGGACCTTGAGCGGCTCGCCGACGATCTCGGCGACCGTCATCCGCGGATTCAGCGAGGCGAAGGGGTCCTGGAAGATCATCTGGCTGCGTCGACGCATCTGCCGCAACTGCTCCCCTTCGAGCGTCGCCAGGTCGACTCCGTCGAAACTCACCGACCCTGACGTCGGCCGATAGATCTGCAGCACGGTCCGGCCCGTCGTCGACTTGCCGCAACCCGACTCACCGACCAGGCCGAGCGTTTCGCCCCGGTCGACGGAGAAGGAAACTCCGTCGACAGCCCGGATGGCGCCCACCCGGCGACGGAGCAGACCGCTGGAAGTGATCGGAAAATGGACCTTGAGATCGTTGACCTCGAGAAGCTTCGGGGAGGTGCTCTTCGGCTCCACCAACAGTTCGTCCTTGCCCTCGATCGTCATCACGGCTGGCCCGCCTCGGCCAAGGGCTGGTCGAATGTGTCGTTCTTCCAGTCGAGTTCGGTGAGCCAACCACCGGCCTGGGTCCCCCAGCATCGCGCCTCATGGTCAGGCGTGGCTCCGGGGACCGGGGCCAACTGGGGGGATTGCTCGAGACAGATGTCTCGCTTGTACTGGCACCTGGACGCGAACATGCAACCGGTCCGGTCGCCTGCGAGGTCGGGAGGTGAACCCTGAATGGGCCGGAGGCGTTCGCGTTGGCCTTCAAGACGAGGGATCGACCGTAGGAGCCCCCAGGTGTAGGGCATCTTCGGATTGGCGAAGAGCTCAGCGGTCGCTGCCTTCTCCACGATCTGGCCGGCATACATCACCTGAATGCGCTGTGTCATGCCAGCGACCACACCGAGGTCATGCGTGATCAGGATGCAGGCTGTCTTCGTCTCGGAGGCGAGTTTGCTGAGCAACCTGAGGATCTGAGCCTGGATGGTCACATCGAGACCAGTGGTCGGCTCGTCGGCAAGGATGAGCTTCGGGTTGCAGGAGAGCGCGAGCGCGATCATGACCCGTTGCCGCATGCCTCCGGAGAACTGATGAGGAAAGTCGTCCAGACGGTCGGCTGCACCGGGGATTCCCACCATCTCGAGCAGCTCGGCGGCTCGAGTGCGAGCTTCTCGCTTGCTCAGTCCCAGATGGAGTCTGAGTGTCTCCATGAGTTGCTTGCCGACGGTCAGGACGGGATTCAGCGAGGTCATCGGGTCCTGGAAGATCATCGCGATGTTGCTCCCGCGAATCCGCCGGACCTCGCGCTCACTCATCTTCAGGATGTCTTCGCCCTCGAACAGGATCTGGCCGCCGACGATCTCGCCGGCTGACTTCGGGATCAGTCGCATCAAGGACAGCGACGTGACGCTCTTGCCGCAGCCGGATTCGCCGACGATCCCGAGCGTCTCGCCCTCCCCGATCTCGAAGGACACGCGGTCGACCGCGTGCACCGCTCCTCGCGTGGTGTTGAACTGCGCCTCCAGGTCCACGACCTTCAGCAATCCTGTGCCGTTCATCGGTTCCTCACTCGTCTGTATCGGAGCCTGCGAAGCCTGGAGGGGTCAGATCGCGCTCAGCGTAAGGACGCCGAGCCCTCGGCCACAACCATGTGAGCCACGCGCGTGGTGTTCGAGACACCACCGCTGCTGACCCTCAGGGGCGTGCTTTCGCGATGGCTTCGATCTCCACCTTGAACTGAGGCGCTGGCAACCCGTTCACGCCGATGGTCGAACGGCACGGGAGCGGCTCGGGGAACGCGGCGAGATAGACCTCGTTCATCTCGGCGATGGTCGTGACGTCGGTGAGGAACACAGTCGTCTTGACCACGTCGCTCAGATCGAGCCCGGCATCGGCCAGCACCGTCGTCAGGTTGGCGATCGCCGCCGCAGTCTGCTCGGCGACGGTCTCGCCCTGGCCTACCTGTCCGGACACGAAGACCAGCTCGCCGCTCCTGATGCCGCTCGAGTAAGGGGCTGAGGAAACGGGGCCGAAAGCTTGCTTGGTCATGTTCTTTCTCCAATTTTCTGAACTGTCGATTGATACGAATCCGTGGGGAGCAGGAGCGAGAAGACGAGGCCCGCCAGGAGCGCGGCCCCGCCGACCCAGAGCGCGACGGTGAGGCCGTGCGCATCTGCGATCGA
>JASLDK010000040.1 GCA_030145945.1 Nocardioides sp. | reverse complement strand
CTTCTCCGGCGCCCGGAGCCCGGCCTCGGTGATCGCACCGGCCAGGCGGTGGTAGCCCTCGACGCCACGAGCCAGCACCAGCAGGTGGCTGCCCTCCGGGTCGGGGATGCCGTTCTGCGGGCGGACGACGTCGAGGGTCAGCTCGGCGCCGTAGACCGTCGGCATGCCGTAGTCGCCGCCCGCCTCAGCGAACAGGGGCGCGCCCGCGAACCCGTCGTGGTCGGTCAGCGCCATTCCGGTCAGGCCGAGTCGCACTCCCTCCTTGACCAGGTCGGACGGGGAGCTCGCACCGTCGAGGAAGCTGAAGTGGCTGTGACAGTGGAGCTCGGCGTACGGCGTCGCGTCACTCGGCCGCTCCAAGGCCTCCGGTGCCGCGCGGGGCTGCTTGCGCCGCGACACCGGCGCCTCCATCGCGGGTCCGCGTCCGGAGAGACGTCGTTCGATCTCGCCCCACGGGACCGGCGGATTGTTCCAGCCCATGCACCAAGGCTATCCGAACATGCGTTCGAACGGCCAGTCGACCTTCAACTCGCTTCGGCACGCCCGAGGTCGGCGGCGCACTCATTGCAGCGGACTCGACGTACGTCGAGGTCCTCTCCCAGCAGTCGGCTGTACCAACGCGTCTGCTCGGTCAGCCGATAGCAGCGCGGGCACCAGTCGTGGCGCACCCACGGTCCGTAGTCCTTCCCCATGTGCCCAGACTGCCGGTCCGCGCCTTCGTTGTCGCGTGGCTCGACCGAGTTCGGCGCCTCATGAGTCAGGTCTGCCCGGTCGTCGGCGATCGGCCTAGTCCAGCGGGACCACCCGTCCCGACGAGGGTCCCGGCCAGGTCCCGGGTCAGTCCTCGTCGTTCGCGAAGTCCTCGTTGTGCGTGCCGGGACGCGGCGCCCACGGCAACTCCTTCGCAGGGCGTACGACGACCAGCCGGTCGCCGCGCGCCAGCAGCGTCACGACCGGGTCGAAGTAGCGGTAGACCTTCTCGTCGCGGACCACCGCGATGACCTGGTCGGGCAGCGACTGCGGCGGCATGCCGACCTCGTTGACCAGCAGTTCGCGCTCGGCGACCTCGAGACCCTCGCCATAGGTGAGGAGGTCCTCCATGACGGTGCCGAGCGTCGGCGAGAGGGTCGAGAGGCCGAGCAGCCGGCCGACCGCGTCAGAGGAGGTGATCACCGAGTCGGCACCGGACTGGCGCATCAGCGGGGCGTTCTCCTGCTCACTCGCCGCGGCCACGATCCACGCGTCGGGGTTGAGTTGGCGGACCGTGAGGGCGGCGAGCACGTTGGAGTCGTCGCGTCCGGTGGTGATGATGACCTGCGCGGCCTCGGCGACGCCTGCCCTTTGCAGGACACCGCGGCGGGTGGCATCGCCGGTGATCACCGCCAGGTTGTCGGCGTGGGCGTCGGCGAGTGCCACCGGGCTGGGGTCGACGACCACCACGTGCTCACGTTCGAGTCCGTTGCCGACGAGCGTCTCGATGGCGCTGCGGCCCTTGGTTCCATAACCGATCACCACGACGTGGTGTCCCATGTTCTTCCTCCATCGGGAGATGCGGAACAGCTCGCGGCTGCGTTGGGCGAGGACCTCGAGCGTGGTGCCGATCAACAGCACGAGGAAGGCGATGCGGGCCGGCGTCAGGATGAACGCGTTGACCAGTCGTGCACCGTCGCTGACCGGCGTGATGTCGCCGTACCCGGTCGTGCTCAGCGTGACGGTCGTGTAGTAGATGGAGTCGGTGAGGCTGAGCGTCCCGTTGGGATTGGCCGCGGTGGCGTCGCCGCCGTCGCGATAACCGGTGCGGTCGAGGTAGACCAGCAGCACGGTGCCGACCAGGATCCCGACCGCCAGGAGCAGGCGCCGCCCAAGCTCCCACCACGGCGAGCGGATGCGCTCGGGCAGCTGCACCTGTCCGGAGGACGGGGTCTCCACCGCTCGTACGTTCGCGACACCCACGGCCCGGAACCTACTCCACCTGCGAGCGGGTACGGCGCAGGAGGCGGTCGATCAGCTCTCGGCGCGCCCGCTGCGTGGCCTCCTGGGGGAACACCTCGTCGAAGGAGGCGTTGACACCTGCGCCGATCAGGACCGTCAGTGCCGCGATGTAGAGCCAGACCAGGATCGCGATCGGCGCGGCCAGCGGACCGTAGACCGAATGTGAGTCCTCTGCGGTCGCGGTCAGCACCCAACGCAGGAGATAGGAGCCGAGGATCCAGCTGAGCAGGGAGAAGACCGCCCCGGGGAGGTTGAAGCTCCAGCTCGTCCGAACCGGCACCGAAACGTGGTAGAGCGTCGCGAGGAAACAGATGCAGATGACGATGATCAGCGGCCAGTAGAAGGTCATCAGGAACTCGGCGCGGTTCGGGAGCCACGAGTGCACCAGCCGGGGCCCCGCCACCACGAGTGGTAGCGCGATCGCGCCGGTGAGCACGGCGAGGATGTAGAGCACGAAGGACAGCGCCCGCGTCTTCACGATCCCGCGGTGCCCGCCCAGCCCGTGCATGATCGTGATGGTGTCGACGAAGACGTTCAGTGCGCGCGATCCCGACCAGAGCGCGAGCACGAATCCCAACGAGATGACGTCGAAGCGTCCCCCGCGGAAGACGTCATTGACGGTCGGCCGGATCACCTTGTCGACAGCGGTGTCGGTGAGGAAGCGCTGGAAGAGGTGGACGACGGCACGTCGGACGTCATCGACCTGAGCGGCGGTGAAGTGCTCGGTGACGTAGCCGACGCCACCGGCGAGGGCGAAGAGCAGCGGTGGCACGGACACGATCGCGAAGAACGCGGCTTCGGCAGCCAGACCGGTCACCCTGTACTTCACGCACGAGGAGACGGTGCTGGTGATCAGTCGCCACAGCGTGCGCAGCATCGCCCGGAGCAGTCGGCGGTACGACGCATCGTGCGACGTTGTCGCCGAGTCCTCCGCCGTCATGCGCGCAACCGTATCGGCCTCGGGGTCCTGATCAGGTCACCGTGCGAGTGCGGCTCCCACCACATCGCGGGCCTCGGCCTGCACCTGGGCGAGATGCTCAGGTCCGCAGAAGGACTCGGCGTAGATCTTGTAGACGTCCTCGGTGCCGGACGGGCGAGCCGCGAACCAGGCGGACTCGGTGGTGACCTTGAGTCCCCCGATCGGGGCACCGTTGCCGGGCGCGCTGGTCAGTCGGGCGGTGATCTGCTCCCCCGCCAACGTCGTGGCCGTCACGTCCTCGGGCGCCAGCGCCGCCAGGCGCGCCTTCTGCTCCCGGTCGGCGGGTGCGTCGACCCGGGCGTACGCCGGAGCCCCGTGCTTCCGCGTCAGCTCGGTGTAGATCTGACTCGGCGTCGATCCCGTCGTGGCCAGGATCTCGCTCGCCAGCAGCGCCAGGAGCAGGCCGTCCTTGTCGGTCGTCCACGGCGTGCCGTCCGTGCGCAGGAAGGACGCGCCGGCCGACTCCTCGCCGCCGAAGCCGAAGGATCCGTCGATCAGGCCGGGCACGAACCACTTGAACCCGACCGGCACCTCGACCAGCGGCTTGCCGAGGTCGGCCGCCACGCGGTCGATCATCGACGACGACACCAGGGTCTTGCCGATCCTGGCCGTTGTCGGCCAGTCGGGGCGCGCCCCACCGAAGAGGTGTCCGATCGCGACGGCCAGGAAGTGGTTGGGGTTCATCAGACCGGCGTCGGGCGTGACGATCCCGTGGCGGTCGGCGTCGGCGTCGTTGCCGGTCGCGATGGCGTAGTCGTCCTTGCGGCCGATCAGGCTCGCCATCGCATTCGGCGACGAGCAGTCCATCCGGATCTTCTCGTCCCAGTCGAGCGTCATGAACCGCCAGGTCGCATCGACCAGCGGGTTCACCACGGTCAGGTCGAGTCGGTGTCGCTCCGCGATCGCAGCCCAGTAGGCGACGCTCGCGCCACCGAGCGGGTCGGCGCCGATCCTGATGCCGGCGTCCCGAACCCGGTCGAGGTCGAGCACGCTGGGCAGGTCGTCGACATAGGCACCCATGAAGTCGTACGCCGACGCGGCAGCTCGCGCTCGCGAGAACGGGATGCGCTTGACCTCGCAGAGTCCACCGGCGATCAGGTCGTTGGCTCGCTTCGCGATGACCGACGTTGCGTCGCTGTCGGCAGGGCCACCGTGGGGCGGGTTGTACTTGAATCCCCCGTCCGAAGGCGGGTTGTGGGACGGGGTGACGACGATCCCGTCCGCCAGTCCCGGTCCGCTGGTGCGTCCTGCGTTGGCCCGCAGGATCGCGTGCGAGACCGCCGGCGTGGGCGTGTAGCCGTCACGGTCGTCGACGAGCACGGTCACGTCGTTGGCTGCGAGCACCTCGAGTGCGGTGGCCCAGGCAGGCTCGGACAGGGCATGGGTGTCGCGTCCCATGAACAGCGGGCCGTCGTACCCCTGGGCGGCGCGGTAGTCGCAGATCGCCTGCGTGATGGCGGCGATGTGGGTCTCGTTGAAGGACCGCTTGAGTGAGGATCCACGGTGGCCACTGGTGCCGAACGCGACCTGCTCATCGACGGCCACCGGGTCAGGGATCTCGGTGTAGTAGGCCGTGACGAGGTGGGCGAGATCGACCAGGTCGGCGGGCTCGGCGGCCTGCCCGGCTCGACTCGCGCCGGTCATTCCGGGACCTCCTGGTCCTTGGCCAGCACGGTGATCCCGTCACTGACGGTGAAGCCTCGCGCCAGGTCCTCCCCGGAGTCGACACCGATCCGGGCTCCCGGTGGCACGACGACGTTCTTGTCCAGGATGGCGTTCTTCACCACGGCACCGGCACCGACGCGCACCCCCGGCAGCAGGACGGATCCCGTGACGTCGGCGCCCTCGTCGACGTACACCTCCGGGGAGAGCACGGACTCGGCGACGTGGCCACCGGTCACGACGACGCCCGGTGAGAGCAACGAGTTGTAGACCGTGCTGAGGTTGCCGCTCCCGCCCTCGACCAGTTTGGCCGGCGGGAGGGGGCCGTAGTTGGTGTACATGGGCCACTCGCGGTTGTAGAGGTTGAACACGGGCAGCGGCGCGACGAGGTCCATGTGGGCGTCGTAGTAGGACTGCATGGTCCCCACGTCGCGCCAGTAGCCACGGTCACGCTCATTGCTTCCCGGCACGTCGTTGTCCTTGTAGTCGTAGACCGCCGACTCGGTGCGGTCGACGAACCACGGCACGATGTCGCCACCCATGTCGTGGTTGGAGCGTTCGAGGTCGGCGTCGCGCGTCACCGCGTCGCGCAGCGCGTCAGCGTCGAAGACGTAGTTGCCCATCGAGGCGAGCACTTCGCCTGGCGAGTCCGGCAGGCCCTGCGGTTCGGTGGGCTTCTCGAGGAACGCGCGGATCCGCTCCGGCGACTCGGCATCGACGTCGATCACGCCGAACTGGTTGGCGAGGCTGATCGGTTGGCGGATCGCGGCGACCGTGCAGCTCGCACCCGAGTCGACGTGCGCATCGACCATCTGGGAGAAGTCCATCCGATAGACGTGGTCGGCGCCCACGACCACGACGATGTCCGGCCGCTCGTCGGTGAGGAGGTTGAGCGACTGGTAGATCGCGTCGGCGCTACCGAGGAACCAACGCTTCCCGACCCGCTGCTGCGCGGGGACCGGCGTCACGTAGTTGCCGAGCAGGGTGGACATCCGCCAGGTCGTCGAGACGTGCCGGTCAAGACTGTGGGACTTGTACTGCGTGAGGACGACGACGCGCAGATAGCCCGAGTTGACGACATTCGACAGGGCGAAGTCGATGAGCCGATAGATGCCACCGAACGGAACCGCCGGTTTGGCCCGGTCGGCGGTGAGCGGCATCAGACGCTTGCCCTCACCACCAGCCAGTACGACGGCCAGCACCTTCTTGCGACTCCCCGAACCGGACATGGAAGTGACGGTAGTGCCGCCGGGCCGGAGCGGTCGAGTGCAACCCGCGGTCAGTCGCCACTACTGTCGGGACATGGTGCGTATCGACGTCCTCACGAAGGAATACCCGCCCACGATCTACGGCGGGGCAGGCGTCCACGTGACGGAGTTGGTGCGAGCGCTGCGGGCCGGGACCGACGTGCGCGTGCACGCCTTCGACGGCCCGCGTGACGAGGCCGGAGTGACGTCGCACCCCGAACTCCCCGCGCTGTCCGGGGCGAACGCAGCGATCCGGACGCTGGGCGTCGACCTGTCGATGGTCGCGGCCTGCGAAGGGGCGGACATCGTGCACTCGCACACGTGGTACGCCAACATGGCGGGCCATCTCGCCGGTCTGTTGCACGGCATCCCCCATGTCGTCTCGGCACATTCGCTGGAGCCGATGCGGCCGTGGAAGGCAGAACAGCTCGGTGGCGGCTATCGCGTCTCGTCGTGGGCCGAGCGGACGGCGTACGAGTCAGCGGCCGCTGTCATCGCCGTCAGCGCAGCCATGCGCGAGGACGTGCTGAGGTCCTATCCGGCAGTCGATCCGGCCAAGGTGCACGTGGTCCACAACGGCATCGACACCACCGACTGGGCACCCGTCGATGATCCCGACCGCTGCCTCGAGCTCGGCGTCGACCCCGATCGTCGCTCGGTCATCTTCGTCGGCCGGATCACCCGCCAGAAGGGGCTTCCGCTCTTCCTGCGCGCCGCGGCGCAACTCCCGCCCGATGTCCAGCTCGTGCTGTGTGCCGGCGCACCCGACACGCCGGAGATCATGGCCGAGGTCGAAGCACTCGTCGCCGAGCTCCGCGCCACTCGTGAGGGTGTCGTGTGGATCCCTGAGATGCTCCCCCGCCGCGACGTCTGCACCCTGCTCACCCAGGCCACCGCCTTCGCGTGCCCCTCGATCTACGAGCCACTCGGCATCGTGAACCTCGAGGCCATGGCCTGCCGAACCGCGGTCGTCGCCACCGCCACGGGCGGCATCCCCGAGGTCGTCGTGGACGGTGCGACCGGATGGCTGGTGCCGATCGAACAGGTCCAGGACGGCACCGGGACCCCGGTCGATCCGGACAGGTACGTCGCCGACCTCGGTGCTGCCCTCGTCGAGGCGGTCAGCGACCCCGATCGCGCGCAGGCGTACGGAGAAGCCGGCCGCGTGCGGGCGATCGAATCCTTCGGCTGGCCCACGATCGCCGAGCGCACCCTGGAGGTGTACGACGCAGCGCGGCGCTGACCCGATCGGATCAGCGCCGCACCTGCTGGGTCCTGAAAGGGTCAGCTCAGGTCGAGACCCGGGTAGAGCGGGTGCTTGTCGAGCAGCTCCGCGGATGCGGCGCGCACCCGGTCCGCCACGCCGTCACCGAGGACGTAGGACGCCTTCGAGGGCGCACCCGCGGACGTCGTACCGGCTTCGGTGTTGCTCAGCACGGTGACGATCAGGTCGGCGACCTCGTCGAACTCGGCCTGGCCGAAGCCACGGCTCGTCAGTGCCGGCGTACCGATCCGGATGCCGGAGGTGTACCACGCACCGTTCGGGTCGGACGGGACGGAGTTGCGGTTGGTGACGACGCCGGCGTCGAGCAGCGCAGACTCGGCCTGGCGACCGGTCAGCCCGAAGGAGGAGACGTCGAGCAGCACGATGTGGTTGTCGGTGCCGTCGGTGACCAGCTTGGTGCCGCGCTTCTGCAGGCCCTCGGCGAGAGCCTTGGCGTTGTCGGCGACGTCCTGCGCATAGGTCTGGAAGGCGGGCGTGCGGGCCTCGGCGAAGGCCACGGCCTTGGCCGCCATCACGTGCGAGAGCGGGCCGCCGAGGACCATCGGGCAGCCGCGGTCGACGCTGGGGGCGTACTCCTCCGTGGCCAGGATGAAGCCACCGCGCGGACCGCGCAGCGACTTGTGCGAGGTGCTGGTGACGACGTGGGCGTGCGGGATCGGGTCCTCGTCGCCCGTGAACACCTTGCCGGCCACCAGGCCGGCGAAGTGGGCCATGTCG
>JASLDK010000038.1 GCA_030145945.1 Nocardioides sp. | reverse complement strand
GACACGATCCAGGCCGTTCGCACGCTCGCCGACGGCTGACAGATCTTGATCTCGCAACAGTTGTTGCAACTCCGAGTTGCACGTCTCGTACACTCACGCCATGGCGACGACAGCACCACCGACCGACGGCCGCCGCAAGGCAGCCGCAGCCCGTCGCAAGGCACGGCAGGCGGAGATCATCGCCGCCACCCGGCAGATCTTCGACTCCCGGGGCGTCCGCGACGTGCAGATCGAGGAGATCGCCAGCGCGGTCGGGATCAACCGTGCCATCGTCTATCGCCACTTCACCGGCAAGGAGGAGCTGTTCGCGCTCACCCTGGTCGGCTACCTCGACGAGCTCCATGACGCCATGGCCGACGCGGCCGCTGTCTCGGACAACCCATCAGCGCAGTTGGAGGCGATCGTCGGCGCCTTCGTCGACTACGGCGTCGCCCACCCGGCCTTCGTCGACTGCGCCCAGGCGCTGATGGTCCGCCCGGGGGACGAACTGCTCGACGAGATCGCCGAGGGCCCGCTGTTCAAGCTCGGGCGCGGAATCACGTCCTGCCTGACCGTGCTGTCCGACTCCCTGAGCGCAGGCGTCGAGAAAGGTGCATTCGCACTCAGCGACGACCCCGTCCTGCTCGCCAACGCGCTCTATGCCTCCGGCCTCGGCGCGCTCCAACTCGCCCGCCTCGGAATCCTCGTCAGCGAGATCGCCCCCGGCATCCCGACCGTCGGCGAGATCTCGGCTGCCCAGGTGCGGTCCTACATGGTCCGCTCGGCGCTGGCCCTCGTCACCGCCTGAGCCGGAAGAGCCGAACGGCCCGCCCCTCTGTGTGGAGGAACGGGCCGTTCAGGTCAGTCAGTGGAGCGGGTCGCTCATCGCTCCATGATCGCCACGACGCCCTGGCCGCCGGCCGCGCAGACCGAGATCAGCGCGCGGCCGCCGCCGTTGGCCTTGAGCAGCTTGGCGGTGTTGGCCACGATCCGGCCACCGGTGGCCGAGAAGGGGTGGCCCGCGGCGAGCGAGGAGCCCTTGACGTTGAGCTTGCTGCGGTCGATCGAACCCAGCGGTGCGTCGAGGCCGAGGCGCTCCTTGCAGAACACCGGGCTCTCCCACGCGGCCAGGGTCGAGAGCACCTGCGAGGCGAAGGCCTCGTGGATCTCGTAGAAGTCGAAGTCCTGCAGGGTCAGGCCGTTGCGCTCGAGCATCCGCGGGACGGCGTACGCCGGAGCCATCAGCAGGCCCTCGGCACCGTTAACGAAGTCGACGGCGGCGACCTCGGAGTCGACGAAGTAGGCGAGCACCTCGAGGCCGTGCGCCTCGGCCCACTCCTCCGAGCCGAGCAGGACGGCGGAGGCACCGTCGGTCAGCGGGGTGGAGTTGGCAGCGGTCATCGTGGCAGCCTCACCCTTGCCGAAGACCGGCTTGAGCTTGGCGAGCTTCTCCAGCGACGAGTCGGCGCGCAGGTTGTTGTCACGGTCCAGCCCGCGGAACGGCGTGATCAGGTCGTCCTGCCAGCCGTCCTCGTAGGACTTCGCGAGGTTGTGGTGCGAGGTGACGGCGAGCTCGTCCTGCGCCTCACGGGCGATCTGCCACTCGAGGGCGGTCAGCGCCTGGCTGTCACCCATCGACAGACCGGTGCGCGGCTCGCCGTTGGACGGCGCTGCGATGCCGATGTCGCCAGGACGGATGGTCGCGAGGATCTTGAGCCGGTCAGCGGTGGTGCGGGCCGAGTTGACCTTCAGCAGCTTCTTGCGCAGATTCTCGGAGATCGCAATGGGGGCGTCCGAGGTGGTGTCGACGCCACCGGCGATGCCGGACTCGAGCTGACCGAGCTTGATCTTGTTGGCGATGTAGTTGATCGCCTGCAGGCCGGTGCCACAGGCCTGCTGCAGGTCGACGCCCGCGGTCTCGGGCGCCAGGCGGGTGCTGAGCACCGACTCGCGGACCAGGTTGAAGTCGCGGCTGTGCTTGAGCACGGCTCCACCGGCGACCTCGCCGATGCGCTCACCCTCGAGACCGAAGCGGGCCACGAGGCCGTCCAGCGCTGCGGTGAACATCTCCTGGTTGGAGGCAGTGGCGTACGCGCCGTTGGAACGGGCGAAGGGGATGCGGTTACCGCCGAGTACGGCGGCCCGACGAACAGTGTTGGCCATGATTCCTATCCTCACGCTCGATTGCCCCCAGGAGAACCGATTGAGGGCGAGATCACGAAATGTGGACTCAGAGTTACACATCTAGTTACATGGTGCACATGACTGACAAGTACCAGGGTTTCGTGAGCTCCCCGATCGGCAAGCTGCTCGTCAAGAACCTCGGCCTGCCCAACCCGACCAAGCTGGACCGCTACTCGGCCGGCGACCCGCTGGTGAAGGGCACCGTCCTGGTCGGAGGCCGCGGTCGCGTCGCCGAGTCCCTCCCGGGCCTGCTCGACGTCCTCGGCATCGAGTCGTCCGGCGCGCAGGCCGAGGGCGAGAAGTACAAGGGCCTCGTCTTCGACGCCACCGGCATCACCACCGTTGAGCAGCTCGTCGAGCTCCAGGCGTTCTTCACCCCGGTGATGCGCAGCCTCAAGAACTGCGCGCGCGTCGTCGTCATCGGTACGCCGCCGGCGCTGGTGAGCGGCAGCGAGCAGATCGCGCAGCGGGCGCTCGAGGGCTTCACCCGCAGCATGGGCAAGGAGATCGGCAAGGGCGGCACCGTCCAACTGGTCTACGTCGCGGACGGCTACGAGGACTCCCTGCTGTCGACCCTCGGCTTCCTGCTCAGCCCCAAGTCGGCGTACGTCTCCGGGCAGGTCGTCCGCATCGGCGCCCACGCCGAGACCCACGGATCCGCGCTCGCCGACTGGACCCAGCCGCTCGCCGGCAAGGTCGCCTTCGTCACCGGCGCCAGCCGGGGCATCGGCGAGGAGATCGCGCGCGTCCTGCACCGCGACGGCGCCAAGGTCGTCGGCCTCGACGTCCCCCAGGCAGCCGATGACCTGGTGAAGGTCATGAACGAGCTCGACGGTGACTGGATCACCCTCGACATCACCGCCGCCGACGCTCCGCAACGGATCGCGCACCACCTCAAGGAGAAGCACGGCGGCGTCGACATCGTCGTGCACAACGCCGGCGTCACGATGGACAAGAAGCTCGCCAACCAGACGCCCGAGCGTTTCGGCAAGGTGCTGCAGATCAACCTCGAGGCTCCCGAGCGCATCACCGCCGAGCTGCTCGCACAGAAGGTGATCAACACCAACGGCCGCATCATCGGTGTCGCCTCGATCGCCGGCATCGCCGGCAATCTCGGCCAGACCAGTTACGCCGCGTCGAAGGCCGGCGTCATCGGCTTCGTCGACTCGCTCGCCAGCAAGCTCGACGACGGCATCACCATCAACGCGGTCGCGCCCGGCTTCATCATCACCCAGATGACCGCCGCCGTGCCGTTCGCCACCCGCGAGGTCGGCCAGCGGCTCAACGCGATGTCTCAGGGCGGCCTGCCGGTCGACGTCGCGGAGACCATCGCGTGGTACGCCTCCCCCGCCTCGACCGCCGTCAACGGCAACGTCGTGCGGGTCTGCGGCCAGATGATGCTGGGTGCCTGACATGGCGCTTCCCGTGATGGTCAAGGCCGCGCTGCCCGCGGTTCCCGGTGTCAACCAGCTTCCGGGCATCAAGAAGTCCGGCGGCGCCCTGCCCGAGCTGACCCTGACCCGCGACGACGTCGTGGTCGAGCGCTCCGAGGTCGACAGGTACGCCGCGGTGTGCGGCTTCCCCACCCGCGACGTCGCACCGGTGCCCTACCTGCACATGTTGGCCTTCCCGCTGCACATGCAGTTGATGACCGACGCGAAGTTCCCGTTCCCGGCGATCGGCTCGGTGCACCTGGAGAACACGATCATCCAGCACCGCCCGGTCGCGATCGGCGAGACGGTCTCGCTCGCGCTGAGCGCCGACAACCTGCGCAAGAGCACCAAGGGGCGCGCCTGGGACATGAACGTCACCGGGAAGGTCGGGGACGAGGTCGTGTGGGAGTCGGTGTCGACGTACCTGCGGGTCGGCGGTGGCGACAAGCAGGACGGCGACCCCGGCATGTCCCTCGCGTCGGTGGACGCGAAGGGACCGGTGTGGCGCTTGCCCGACAACCTGGGCCGTCGCTACGGCGCCGTGTCGGGCGACCGGAACCCGATCCACCTCTACCCCCTGACCGCGAAGGCGCTGGGCTTCCCCCGGCACATCGCGCACGGCATGTGGAGCAAGGCCCGCTGCATCGCTGCCCTGGAGAACCGGCTGCTCGACGCGGTCAAGGTGGAGGTCGCCTTCAAGAAGCCGATCTTCCTGCCCGGCAGGGCGCAGTTCGGCGCCGAGGCAACCTCGACCGGCTACGACTTCACGCTGGTCAACCCGAAGAACGGTGCCCCTCACCTGTTGGGACGCACCACCGCGCTCTGAGCTCGGACGTACGACGAAGGGCCGGTCTCCCGCGGGGAGGCCGGCCCTTCGTCATGCACCGCTGCGCCTACTGCGCCCGTGGCCGGATCAGGCCCTCCTGCGCGACCGTGGCGACGAGGGTTCCGTCCTGGGTGAAGACGCGCCCAAGGGCAAGGCCCCGACCACCGCTGGCGGACGGCGACCACTGGTCGTAGAGCCACCACTCATCGGCCCGGAAGGGCCGGTGGAACCAGATCGTGTGGTCGAGGGAGGCCATCTGCACCTCGTGCGGGCCGTGCTGTGGATGCGCAGCCAAGGTGGCGCCCAGCAGCGACACGTCGCTGGCGTAGGTGAAGGTCGCGAGGTGCTCCATGGGATCGTCGCTGAGCCGGCCGTCGACCCGGATCCAGGTCTGCGCCCGGGCCGGATGCACCGGATCGGCGTCGAGGCCGTACGCCGAACTGCCGAGCCAGCGCACGTCGAGCGCTGCCCATTCCTTGCTGAGCCCATCGTCAGTGCCGCGCTCGGCCATCAGCTGCATGAGGTCGAGCCCCTCCTCGGGCGGCTTGACCTCGGGCATCACATCCTGGTGCTCGAGGCCCTCCTCGGCACGCTGGAAGTTGAGCGACTGGTAGTAGATGGGGCGGCCATGCTGGCGGGCCAGGACTCGGCGGGTGGCGAACGACTTGCCGTCACGGATGCGCTCGACGTCGTAGATGATCGGCACGTTGTAGTCGCCGGGCAGCAGGAAGTAGGAGTGCAGCGAGTGCACGTGCATGCCCTCGTCGACCGTGCGTGATGCGGCGATCAGTGCCTGGGCGGCCACCTGGCCGCCGTACACGCGTTGTCGGATAGTCTCCGGCTGCTGGCCGCGGAAGAGGTCGGTGTCCAGTCGTTCGAGGTCGAGGAGTTCGACGAGCTTCCTGGTCGCCTCACCCATCTCGCGCTCAGTCATTGCGGCCTCCGGTCTCCTCAGGCCCCTCGAGGCCGGCCAGGAACTGCTCGAACTGACGACCGATCTCCTCGCCGGTCGGCAGCGGCGCATCCTCGGCGAGCAGGCTGCTGCCCTCGGCCTCGGCGCGCGCGAAGGTGTCGTACTGCTGCTCCAGCGCGGTGACGACGGCCTGCACTTCGTCATTGGCCGCGAGGTGGCGTGCGATCTCCTCCTCACGCTCGTCGGCAGCAGTGCGCAGGTCGCTGAGATCGATGGTCAGCCGTGCGGCGAGCTCGACCTGCTCCAGCAATGACAGCGAGGCACGGGGATAGTCGAGCTGGGCGAGGTAGTGCGGCACGTGCGCGACGAAGCCCTGCGCATCGTGACCCCACTCTCCGAGGCGGACCTCGAGCAGGGCCTGCGCACTGCTGGGCACGCGGAGCTCGCCGCGCCACATGCTGGTCCCCGTCAGCAGCGACGGGTTGTTGGCGTGGTGGGTGATCGCAATCGGCCGCGTGTGCGGCACCGCCATCGGGACCGACCCCATGGAGACCACCAACGCCACGTGGAACCGCTCGATCACTTCGCGGACCGCGCGACAGAACGCCTCCCAGCGGATGTCCGGCTCCGGCCCCTGGAGGAGCAGGTACGGCGAACCGCCGGCGTCGCGCAGCATCCGGACCACGAGCCGCGGGGCGTCGTAGTCCGTGTAGTGGTCGCGAGCGAAGGTCAGCGGTGGTCGGCGTGCGCGATAGTCGTGCAGCTGGTCGACGTCGAAGGTCGCGACCACGACTCCCCCACCGTCGGACGAGAACGCGCCGCTGCGCACCAGGTGACCGGCGGCAAGGGCGCCGGCGTTGCCGGCGTCGAGGAAGCCGTCGAGCGCGACGACCAGCGGCAGGTCCTCCACGCCCTCCAGCTCAGGGACCGCGTCGACGATGTGGACGAGGCGTGGCGATGATGTCACCTGCCAAGCCTATGGGGTGGTCTGTTGCGCCTGCAGCCGACTGTGCCTGCGGCCGTAGGTGAAGTAGACGACGAACCCGATCAGCATCCACACCAAGAACCTGATCCACGTGTCACCGGTCAGGTTGAGCATGAGGTAGAAGCACATCACGGTCGACACCGTGGCGACGACGGGTGCGGCCGGCGTACGGAATCCGCGAGGGAGGTCGGGCCGGTTGCGGCGCAGCACGACGACACCGATGCTCACCAGGATGAACGCGAACAGGGTGCCGATGTTGACCAGGTGTGCGAGCGTGGAGAGGTCGACGAAGCCGGCCAGCGCCGCAACGGCGATGCCGGTCGCGATGGTGATCCGGTAGGGCGTGCCGAAGGAGGGGTGCACCTTGGCCAGTCCGCGGGGCAGCAAGCCGTCGCGGGCCATGGCGAACCCGACGCGGGACTGCCCGAGCATGAGCACCATCGCGACCACGACGAGACCGATGCAGGCGCCGATGGCGATCAGGTTCCTCATCCAGTCGATGCCCACTGCCTCGAACGCGTCCGCGAGGGGCGAGGCGCTGTTGGGGTCGATGTCGCGATAACTCCGCATGCCCGTGACGACGAGGCTCACGGCGGCGTAGAGCACCGTCACGATCGCGAGCGAGCCCAGGATGCCGATCGGCACGGCACGTTGTGGGTTCTTGGTCTCCTCGGCGGTGGTGGCGACGATGTCGAAGCCGAGGAAGGCGAAGAACACGATGGAGGCGCCGGCGATGACGCCGCCGACGCCGAAGACGGCCGGCTCCATGCCGAGGAGGCTGGTGATGAGAGGGACGTCGGCGAAACCACCACCCGAGTCGGGCGTGGGCTGCGCGGTCGGGATGAACGGCGTCCAGTTGCTGACGTGGATGTGGGCGACGCCGACGATGATCACGGCAGCCACCACGACCAGCTTGATGGCGACGACGACCTGGTTGAACCGGCTGGAGAACTTCGTGCCACGGATCAGCATCGCGGTCACCAGGAGTGCGATCACGATGGCCGGCAGGTCGACCACCCCGGTCGCCGCCGAGCTGATCTGCCCGGGCAGCGTGATCCCGACGATCTCGAGCACCTTCTGCAGATAGGCGGAGAAGCCGGTCGACAACGCGGCCGCGCCGACCGTGAACTCCAGGATCAGGTCCCAGCCGATGATCCATGCGATCAGCTCGCCGAGGGTCGCATACGTGAACGTGTAGGCGCTGCCCGCCACCGGGACCGTCGAGGCCAGTTCGGCGTAGCAGAGCGCCGCCAGGCCGCAGGCGATGGCGGCGATGATGAAGCTCAGGACGAGGGCCGGACCGGCGTTGGTCGCTGCGACGGTGCCGGTGAGGACGAAGATGCCCGCTCCGATGATGACGCCCACACCGAAGACGGTGAGGTCCAGGGCGGACAACTCCTTGCGGAGACGGTGATCGGGCTCGTCGGTGTCGGCGATCGACTGCTCGACCGACTTGGTGCGGAAGATGCCGGTTCGTGTGGTGGTCATGAACCCTCCTGGACCTGATAGCTGCTCGCGTACGTGGTCTGCATCAGTCCTACACCGCGTTGGGCCAGTTGGGGAGCAGTGACACCGAGAACGTCGGGCAACACCTGGGCAGAATCGGCTCCCCCGGCGAGACGGTCGACGAGCAGCAGGAGCATCGGCCTGCCGTAGGTGTTGGCGACGTACTCGCACACCCACCACGCCACGGCGTACCACGCCTCGGCGTCGGCACCGCCGAACTCCACGTCACCGGGAAGGTCGCTCACCGTCGCGGCGATGTCGAGCGCCCGTGCCGGCAGGCGGCGTCGAGCCGGGCTCATCGACTGGACCGAGACGTATTCCGCGAGCCCCTCGCTGAGCCACAGCGGAATGCCGCTGCCGCGCGCGCCGAGCAGAGCATGGCTCAGCTCGTGGCGGACCAGCCGCCCCAGCACCCCGATCGGCTGGTCGAGGACGCGCGGGTTCAAGAAGACGCGGTACGACGCCACGCCGGCGTTGGCATCCATGCCGTCGACGGGCACCGCGATCGTGAGCCCGTCGGCGCGATCGGGGTCTCCGACGGTCTGGTCAGCGAGTCCCCGCAGGAAGTCCGGATTGCGCACGGAGTAGACGACGACACCCGTCACTGCCGGGTTGTCGGACGTGCCGGAGGTGCCGATCACGCTGCGGACGTCCGAGCGACCGTTGCTGACAGCATCGAGCACGGCTGGGGCGTGGTGGATGGTGGTGTCGTCGAAGACGCCCAGCACGCCCGGCGCGGTCTTCACGTGGACGGGCTCGACGTCCCACGGCTGGACATTCCCGGGATGGGCGGTCTCCCACGAGTAGTCCGTGGTCGAGGTGATCACCAGCCGCCCGCCGTCGGGCGAGGGCGCGAAGAGGAAGCGGTCGCGGGTGCGGGTGGCTGCGGCGTCGTACCCGTTGAGGCCGAGTG
>JASLDK010000018.1 GCA_030145945.1 Nocardioides sp. | reverse complement strand
GGTGAGGATGGTGCAGGTCCAGCGAAACCGGTCGGCGGCGTCCTCGGCCTTGGTCGGGTCGCGCCAGATCTCGTAGAGGCCGGCCATGGCGAGGCTGGTGTCGCCGCCGGGCGTGATGAAGAACGGCTGCTTGACGGGCTTGCCCTTGACCTTCTGCTGGGTGTCGTACCACTCGTAGTAGCCGTCGGCGGGCACGATGCAGCGGCGAGCCGCGAACGCCTTGCGGAAGGCCGGCTTCTCCGCGACGGTCTCCATCCGGGCATTGATCATCCGGGCTGCGCCCTTGGCGTCCTTGGCCCACGACGGGACCAGACCCCACCGCACCGGACGTAGTTGGCGGACCGGGTCGCCGCCCCGGTTGCCCGAGTCGTCACGAAGCGGCCGCTCGAGCACGACGTACACCTCGTCGGTGGGTGCGACATTCCATGACGGCTCGATGGACCGCTCCAGCCGCGGATCGAGGATCTCGAACTCCTCAGCGAGATCCTCGGGGCTTCGACTCGATGCATAGCGCCCACACATGGGAGCAAACCTAGTTCAGTCGTAGAATCCCGCGGGAGATGACTTCCGCCAACGCCGCGCCCTGGCCCGCCCCGACCACGACCACGCCTGTTGACGCGACGGTGACGCTGCCGGGCAGCAAGTCGCTCACCAACCGGGCTCTGATCCTGGCCGCGCTGGCCGACGGCCCGTCCGTCGTACGGCGGGCGTTGCGTTCGCGCGACACCTTGCTGATGGCGCAGGCGCTGAATGCCCTCGGTGCCGTGGTCGACACGTCCGGCGAGGACTGGACGGTGACGCCCCTCTCCGGGTCGGTCTCCGGCGATGCGGCGACGGTCGACTGTGGTCTGGCGGGCACGGTGATGCGGTTCGTTCCGCCCGCCTCCGGTCTGGTGCAGGGCGAGATCGCCTTCGACGGTGACGAGCACATGCGCCAGCGGCCGGTTGGGGAGATCCTGTCAGCCCTGCGGGGGTTGGGCATGGCGATCGACGACACCGACGGTGGCCTGCCGTTCACGGTCCACGGCACGGGGTCGGTGGCCGGTGGAACGGTCGTGATCGACGCGTCGGCGTCGTCGCAGTTCGTGTCGGCGCTGCTGCTGGCGGGCGCCCGGTTCGACGTGGGCGTCGACGTCCGCCACGACGGCAAGCCGATCCCGTCACTCCCCCACATCGAGATGACCATCGCGATGCTCCGCGACCGCGGCGTCGCCGTCGACGACAGCGACGCAAACCGGTGGACCGTGGTGGCCGGCCCGATCGCGGCGTACGACGACGTCATCGAGCCAGATCTCTCGAATGCAGCGCCCTTCCTCGCGCTCGCCGCAGTCTCCGGCGGTTCGGTGACGGTCCGCGACTGGCCCCACGCCACGACGCAGGCCGGCGACGCACTGCGCGATCTGCTGACACGGATGGGCTGCACGGTCACTCGGGTTCCCGAGGGCCTGTGCGTCACCGGACCGTCCGACGGTTGGCGCGGACTGCAGGGTCTGCAGGCCGACCTGCACGACGTCGGCGAGCTCGCGCCTGCGATCGCCGCCCTCTGCGCGCTCGCCCAGACGCCGTCACACCTCACGGGCATCGAGCACATCCGCGGTCACGAGACCGACCGACTTGCTGCACTGGCACGTGAGCTGGGGGCCCTCGGTGCCGACGTCGACGAGCACGCCGACGGCCTCACTCTCCGGCCGGCTCCCCTGACCGGCGGCGTCTTCCACACCTACGCCGACCACCGGATGGCGCACGCCGGCGTGATCATCGGCGCGGCCGTGCCCGGCGTACTCGTGGAGAACGTCGCAACCACCAGCAAGACCTTCCCCGACTTCGCGGACTTCTGGTCCGGACTCCTCCCGGGCCACCCCTGATGGCGAGGTACGACGAGCACGACGTCGAGCACTATGACCGACCGCGTCGTCGTACCCGTCCGCGCACGAAGGACCGCCCCACCCACGACGATGCCGTCGAAGGACTCGTCGTCACCGTCGACCGCGGGCGCTTCACGTTGTTGATCGACGGGCGCACGGTGATGGCGATGAAGGCGCGCCCGTTGGGCCGCAAGGGCGTCGTCGTCGGCGACCGGGTGCGTGTGGTCGGTGACGTGTCCGGGGTCGACGGGTCTCTGGCCCGGATCGTGGAGGTCCTCGAACGCACCAGCACCCTGCGTCGTACCGCCGACGACGACGATCCCGTCGAGCGGGTGATCGTCGCCAACGTGACCCAACTCGTCGTCGTCACCGCGCTCGCGGACCCCGAGCCACGACCACGATGGATCGACCGGGCCCTCGTCGCGGCATACGACGGCGGCATGACGCCGCTGCTCTGCCTGACCAAGGCGGACCTCGAGGACCCCGAGACGCTGCTGTCGACGTACCGCTCCCTCGGGGTGCCATGGGAGATCACCAGCCGCGACGCGGACCGCACGATCGTCGGTCTCGACGCGCTGCGCGACCGACTGCGCGGGCAGGTCAGCGTGCTGATCGGCCACAGCGGCGTCGGCAAGTCGACCCTCGTCAACGCCCTGGTTCCCGATGCACGTCGCGAGACGGGGCACGTCAATGCCGTCACCGGTCAAGGACGGCACACGTCGACATCGGCGCTGATGTTGCCGCTCGGCGGTGCCGACGGCACCGGTTCGGGCGAGGACGGGTGGATCATCGACACCCCAGGTATCCGCTCCTTCGGCCTCGCCCACGTGCAGCCGGAGCACCTGATCGAGGCATTCCCCGACCTCGACGAGATGACCGAGGACTGCCCCCGCGGCTGCACGCACGGCGAGGAGGAGCCCGAGTGTGGACTCGACGAAGCGGTTGCTGCTGGCGAGGCGGATCCCGAGCGGGTGGCGTCCTTCCGGCGGCTGCTCGCGGCCCGGTCGATCACCGAATACTGATCACCGGTCGAGTCACCGGGCAAGCTACTTGATGTAGCCCGACCACGTCGCCTGCGCGCCAGCGTCGCCCGTCTTGAAGGCGAGGAAGACGATCACGACCGCGGCGATCGCCAACAGCACCTTGAGGATCGTGCCGACGATCGCCGGTCCGATGCCCTTCGCGTGCTGCACGGCGGTCAGCACGGCCAAGGCGCCGAGCACCCAGGCGCCCGCCTGGAGACGGCCTGCCCACATCTCGTGGGTCTCGATCAGTTTCGCCGTCGACCCGCCGGCATTGACGAGCTCCTTGAGCTTGTCGCCGCTGGCCGCCGCCAGCCAGGTGAGGAGCGCGGTTGCCGCACCCAGCGCCGCCAGGGGCCACCGCAGGGCGACCTGCCACCCGGGGCGAGCAACGAACAGGATCGCCACGAGCGCCGAGACCGGCACCAGGACGACCACCAGGTGGACCACGAGGGGGTGCAACGGCAACCCGTTGAATTGCATGGTTGAAGAGTGCACCACCACGCCAAGCCGCGCCATCCTCCGAGCGCACTAGGCTCAGCCTCGTGGCAACTCCCGACTACACCGACGACCTGCGTCTGGCACACCTGCTCGCCGACGACGCGGACTCGCTCACGCTGGCCAGGTTCAAGGCGATCGACCTGCACGTGATGAGCAAGCCGGACCTCACCCCGGTCACCGACGCGGATCGAGGCGTCGAGGAGTCGATCCGGCGTACCCTCTCGAAGGCGCGCAGCCGGGACGCCATCACGGGCGAGGAGCAGGGCACGTCCGGCCATTCCCAACGCCGCTGGATCATCGACCCGATCGACGGCACCAAGAACTTCGTGCGCGGCGTCCCCGTCTGGGCCACGTTGATCTCCCTCGTCGTCGACGACGAGGTCGTCCTCGGCGTGGTGTCCGCCCCCGCGCTCCAGCGCCGCTGGTGGGCCTCCGTCGGCCAGGGGGCGTGGACCGGCCGGTCGTTGATGAAGGCGACCCCGTGCCAGGTCTCCGACGTACGACGCCTCGAGGATGCCTCCTTCTCCTACTCCTCCATCAGTGGCTGGGAGGACCGCGGGATCGGCGAGGACCTGCTCGCACTGATGCGACGGGTGTGGCGGACCCGGGCCTACGGCGACTTCTGGTCCTACATGCTGCTCGCCGAGGGCGCGGTCGACCTGGCCGCCGAGCCCGAGCTCGAGGTCTACGACATGGCGGCACTCGACATCATCGTGCGCGAGGCGGGCGGACGGTTCACCTCGCTCGACGGTCGCGACGGCCCGTGGGGCGGCAATGCGCTGGCCAGCAACAGCCATCTGCACGAGGCAGCACTGTCCTTCCTCGGCTCCGTGACGGACTCCGGCGACGACCCGGACTGGCCGCGGACGGGTCCCGGCACCGTGTCGGACCTGCGCTCCCACCGGCTCCGAGTCTCGGAGGAGGACAGTGAGCCCGACGTGGACTGACGCCTGACAGCGGGAGCCCAAGTCTGTAACCTGCGTCACATGCGCATCGCTGACGTGCTCCAGACGAAGTCGCTCCGCGACGTGGTGACCATCCGTCCCGACGCCGGGGTCCGCGAACTGCTCGCGACCCTCGCCGAGAACAACATCGGTGCCGTGGTGGTGAGCGCGGACGGCACGAGCCTGGACGGCATCGTGTCCGAGCGAGACGTCGTACGCCGCCTCCACAGCGACGGAACGGTCATCAACAACGTCGTCTCAGCGATCATGACGACCGAAGTGAGCACCTGCTCCCCCGACGACGACCTCGATGACGTCCTGGCGACCATGACGGAGCTCCGCTTCCGCCACATCCCCGCGGCCGCGGACGGCCGGGTGGTCGGCATCGTGAGCATCGGCGACCTGGTCAAGCACAAGATCGACCAGTTGCAGTTCGAGCGAGATCAACTGGACTCCTACGTGCACCAGAGTTGATTGTCCGAGCCTGTCGCGCCGGGGCTGACTGGGTCAGCCGAGTACCTGGGTGATGCGGCGGACGTCGCCGTCGATCTCCACCCGTGCCATCGCTCCGTTGACCAGCGGCAGATGGGGCGGCACGTGGCCGATCTCCAGGTCGAAGACGATGGGGACGTCGAGCCGGCCCAGTGCGTCGAGCACGGCCTCCGCCTGGGTCATCCTCGGGTTGTCGGGCGCGTTGGTGCGGCCGCCCAGGATGGCGTTCGCGTGCTCGAACCAGCCCGCCAGGCGGAGCCCGTGGAGGTTGCGGCAGATCGTCGCCGCCTCGTCCTCGCATGCCTCGAGGTAGACGATCAGGCCGTCGTCCGCGTGCAGCTTCCCGAAGGCGGCGACATCGCCGTACGGCGTACCGGCGAGGTTGACGATGGTCTCGATGCAGCCGCCGATCAGCCGGCCCTGGACGTCCAGCGTGGGGGCGCCGTGGAGTCGCCATTGGCCTTGGCTGACCTCCCGCCACCTGGTGGCCCGCGGGTCCTCCTCGAACCGCCACCAGGTGGCGACCAGGCCCGAGTCGTGTTGGACGTGCGGTCCCGGCTCCGAGGAGAGTGGGAGCCAGGGCAGCAGCCCCGGAGGGGTCTCGTACGGCGTGTCCGCGAGGTTGTCCCCGTGGAGGGTCGCCCAGCCGAGTCGAGTGGTGAGCGGCAGCAGCAGAGTCGAGATGTCGGAATAGCCGACCAGCCACGTGGGCTCGGCCTTCGCGAGTCGGTCCCAGTCGAGCAGGTCCACGATGTCGACGGCGGTCTCGCCGCCCCACGGCGGCAGCACGCAACCGATGCCGGGATCGCAGAGCATCTCGGTCAGTTCGGCAGCGCGCTGCCCGGCCGACGCCGAGGTGATCCCGGTTCCGTCCATGCACTCGCCGACCACGACGTCGTACCCGGCCTCGCGCAGCCACTCCACACTGAACGCGACCCGTTCAGCCTCGAGTCCGCTGGCGCCCGCGGACGGCGAGGTGACGGCGATCCTGTCGCCAGGCCGGAGCGGAGCCGGGTAGCGGACCATGGCGCGATCCTGTCATCCGTCACGCCCCGACGCTCGCTAGTTTCTTCGTCGTGAGCGAGATCAGGGTGCGTACGGCGACCGATTCCGACGTCGATGCACTGGTGCGGCTGCGGATCGAGATGTTCGCGGACATGGGCGTCGTCGACCTCGACGGTCCGTGGCTGTCGGCGACGCGCTCGTGGTTTGCCGAACGCATCGCCCACCCGGACTATCGCCTCGCCGTTGCCGACGCCGGCGGCGAGGTCGTGGCCTGTGCGGTCGCCGGCATCCGCGATGCCGCACCGTCTCCGACCGTGCCCGAGGGACGGGACATCCTGGTCAGCACGGTGTGCACCCTGCCGACGCATCGCGGCCGGGGCTACGGGCAGGCGGCCTTCGACGCGGTCATGGCGTGGGCGCGCACCGTAGGGGTGCGACGGGTGGAGCTGATGGCCACCGCCTCCGGGCGCGGGATGTATGAGCGCGCCGGCTTCCGCGAGGTCACCCATCCCGCCATGCGAGTGACCTTCTCGTCCTGATCGCATTCGAGCGCGGGCATGCCGGTGGCATGGAGGTCGAGGAGGTTGCGCAGCAACCGTCACGAGACTCCGACGCGGGTGGCTATCCGTCGGGCGGATGCTCTGGCTTGGCTCTGCTCGACGGGTCGTGGGGGTCGGTCTCATGGATCAGATGCGTGCCGCGGTGGTCGACCCGGAACCGGTGCCCGTGGGGACTGGTCCAGACATTCGTCCCCGGCGAGAGGACGTCGTAGTCCCAGCCGGAATGCGTCTTGGCTCGATGATGTCGCCGACACAAGGCGACCTCGTTGCACGGACAGGTCACCCCACCCTCGCCGAACGGCTGGGCGTGGTCGATGTCGGAGGCTGTCGCTGGTCGGTTGCAATGAGGGAATCGACAGGTGTGGTCCCGCAACGCGACCCGGGCTCCGTGACGGTCGGGGATCTCGTAGGCACCGACTGGGAAATGGTCGGCAAGGTCGATGACAGGCCGGACGATCACCGTCGTGTGCCGGGCCCAGAGCCACTCACGTATCTTCTAGGTGGTCACCGGGCACCGGCCCTCCTCCCAACGCCCCACCGGATTCTGGAACGGCCCCGAGTCCGTGGTCGTGAGGCTGGTGTCGGTGTTGTGGACGTTCAGGTCCTCCTTGCG
>JASLDK010000373.1 GCA_030145945.1 Nocardioides sp. | reverse complement strand
TCGCCGACGTCCTGCATGCCCAGGCCGCCGACGTGCGCGAGGCGGGCCGCCGCGAACTCATCGAACAGGCGTCTCGAAAGGAGATCGCGATGATGCTTCCTGTCGTGTTCCTGGTCCTGCCCACCACGGTTCTCTTTGCCTTCTGGCCGGGCTTCATCGGCCTCACGCTCAGCTATTGATCTCATGCAATCAGTTGGATCTCGGGAAGGAACCACCCATGCGACACCGACCACGACAGTCCCTCCGCGGACATCTCACCCACGACGAACGCGGTGATGTGCCGGGCTGGGTGTTGATCACGATCATGACCATCTCGATCGGCGTGGCCCTGTGGGGCGTCGCGCAGCCGCAACTGGTCAGCATCCTCCAGTCGGCACTCGACTCCGTGCGGTGACGCCGCCATGAGCTGGCCGGCGCGGCAGGCCGACGACCGAGGCTCGGCGGTCGTCGACTTCACTCTCGTGACGCTGATCCTGGTGCCGCTCGTGCTGGGTCTGTTGCAGGTTGCCCTGGTTCTGCATGTGCGCACCACGCTGGCGGCTGCTGCGTCCGAGGGCGCGCGTCTCGCGGCCACGGCCGACCGGGGTCCGGGCGACGGGGTGGCCCGCACGCGCGCGCAGATCGCCGATGCCCTGGCGGGCCGGTTCGCCGACGACGTCGAGGTCCACCAGGTGATGGTCGACGGTGTGCCGGGCATCGAGATCGTGGTGCATGCCGAGGTTCCCGCTCTCGGCATCGGTGGTCCCGCCGTCGGCCTCACCGTGACCGGTCGGGCCGTCGAGGAGTCACCCCGATGAGCACCCCGCCTCGTCGGGCGGTGGCAGACGACAGGGGCAGCGGACTCGTCGAGATGGTGTGGCTGAGCATCGTCCTCCTGTTGCCTCTCTTGTGGATCGTGCTGTCGGTCTTCGAGGTGCAACGCGGCTCCTTCGGCGTCAGCGGGGCCGCCCGGGCCTCGGCTCGGGCCTATGCGCTCGCGCCCGACGACGTGACGGGCGAACAGCGGGCCCGTTCCGTCGCCCGACAAGCTCTCGCCGACCAGGGGCTGCGTGAGGTCCCGGTCGACGTCACGATCACCTGCTCGCCGTACCCCCACAACTGCCACAGCGGTACGTCGATCATCACGGTGCGCGTCGCGTCGTCGGTCGACCTCCCGCTGCTGCCGGACGTCTTCGGGCTCGGCGCCCCCAGCTTCGCGCTCACTGCCGAGGAGACGGTGCCGATCGGTCGCTATCAGGAGATCCGGGAGACGGCGCGATGAGCAGACCGGAGCGTGGGAGCTCGATCCCGTTGGTGCTGGCGTTCGGTGCCATCGTGCTCCTGCTGGTCGCAGTGGTGGTCGATGCCAGCGCCGCCTACCTCGCCCATCAACGCCTCGACGCGCTCGCTGACGGGGCTGCCCTGCAGGGCGCCGATCGCGGCGCCCAGGGCACCGACGCCTACGACGGCGGACTGGCCACGGGGGACCTGTCGATCTCCCGGGTCGAGGCCGAGCGGGCCGTTCGCGACTACCTTCGAGAGGTCGGTGCGGCAACAAGACACCCGGGCATCGACGTCGCGGTGCGCCTGGACGGCGATCGGGTGGTCGTGGAGCTCATCGCGCCGGTCGACCTGCCCCTCCACCTTCCCGGTGCGCCGTCGGATCCTGCGATCAGGTCGATCGGATCGGCGGTCGTCGATCCCGAGGCCCACTGAGGCCCGGACGCGGTCCAGCTCCCCGACCCGGTCGGGTGAAATGAGAGCGCCCGCCCCGAGCCGTAGGAGGCTCGAGGCGGGCGACCTGGGGATGGATCAGCCGATGCCGTGGTCGGAGACCGGCGCGAGGTTGGCCGTGCCGTCGAAGAAGACGTCGAACCCGCTGGACGTCACCCATTGACGGTGGATCGGCGGGACCGTGCATTTCCCGACGCCGTTCTCGTCCGTGGTCGCCACGCAGAGAAGGCGCTGGCCGTCGCCGCCGGGGAGGGTGCCCGCCGTGCGCATGGTCAGGGACTGGCCGGCCAGGGGAGCGCCGTGGGCGTCCTTGAGCGTGGCATAGACGGTGCTCACGTAGCCGAACGACTTCGTTCCGTGCAGGTCGACGAGGGTCGTTCCCACACGCTGCACGACCTGCGTCAGAGCCGGTGAGGTGCTGGCCTGACGCGATGAGTCGCCCGCATAGGACGCCTTCACCGCGTGGCTGCCGGCAACCAGCGTGCTGACCTGCAGCTTGGCCACCTGCTGGCCGTTCACGGTCGCGAGTGCGGCGGTGCCGAGCACCGTGGTGCCATCGGTGAAGGTCACCGTTCCGGTGGGCTTCCCGGCAGCGGGGATGCTGTCGGCCACCACTGCAGTGAAGGTCACCGTGTCGCCGTACGACGACGGGTTGGCGCTGGACGAGATGCCCGTCACCGTGTTCAGGACCGTGACCGTGTGCGTCACCGAACCGGTGCTGGTGCTGTAGGTCGCGTTGCCACCGAACGTGGCGCGCACGGTGTGCGCACCAGGCGCGAGCGTGCTCGTGGTGAACGTCGCCGTACTGGTCCGTGCCTCCTCGGCAGGCGTCAGTCCGACCGCACCGATGAGCACGTCGCCGTCCCAGAACTGCACGGTTCCCGTCGCGCGGCCGGTCGCGGGTGCCACCGTCTGGACGGTCGCGGTGAAGGTGACGGTCTGTCCCGGCTCGGAGGTCTCGGCGTCGACCACGAGTCCGAGGTCGGTTCCGGCCTTCCCGACGACCTGGCCGTTGCCCTGGTCGAGCAGACCGGTGCTGGTCACGAACCTCGGCTCACCGCTGTAGACCGCGGAGATCCGGTAGGTGCCCTGCGCCAGGTTGGTGAAGTCGGGACTGGTCGCGACGCCGTCCGTCAAGGCGACCGGAGCTCCGAGTGCCGCGCCGTTCACCTTGAACTGGACGGTGCCCGCGGGCACTCCGGCGCCGGGAGCGATCGGGGTGACGGTTGCGGTGAACCGCACCGCTGCCCCGGGCTGCGACGGGTTGGCCGAGGAGGTGACCAGCGTCGAGGTCTGCGCGCGCTGGACCTTCTGCGCGACGCTTCCCTCGCTGCCCGAGAAGCTGCCGTCTCCGCTGTACGTCGCGACGACGGCGTGCTGGCCGACGCCCAGGGTCGACACGCTGACTGATGCGATGCCACCGGTCAGCGAGCTGATGGGAGCCGTGCCGAGCACGGTGTCCCCGTCGGTGAAGGTGATCTCACCCGACGGGTTGCCGGCGCCGGGGGACTCGACGCCCACCGTGGCGGTGAACGTGATCGGCTGCCCGAACACGGCGGGGGTGGCCGAGCTGGTCACGCTGGTGCTGGTGGCTGCCTTGTTGACCTGGTGATTGACCGTCGCCGAGGTGCTCGTCAGGAAGTTCGGGTCCGAGCTGAAGTAGACCGCCTTGACGGTGTGGGATCCCACCGTGAGCGTGCTGGTGGACAGTTCGGCCTCGCCGTCGACGAGGTCGACGAAGCCGGCGTCGACGTTGTCGACGAAGAACCGCACGGAGCCTTCGGGGTTCCCCGTCGCCGGTGCCTTCGGGGCCACGTTCGCCTTGAGGGCCACCGACTGTCCGAACACCGACGGGCTGGGCGAGACGACGACGGTGGTCGTGGTCTGCGCCGGGTGCACGGTCTGGGTGAGAGCGGCGGAGGATCCGGCGAAGCGAGCGTCGCCCGCATAGTCGGCGGTGATCGCGTGGCTGCCGGCCGGCAGGCCGATCGGCGCCGACACCGCAGAGCCTGCGGTGATCGCCACGGGACTGCCGATGGCATCGCCGTCGGCGTAGAACTGGACCTGCCCGGTCGGGTTGCCGGAGCCGGGGCCGGCAACCGTGAGGTTGGCGGTGAAGATGACCGGCTCGCCGGCCACCGAGGGGGACTTCGACGTCGCCAGGGCGAGGTTCGTGTCGGCCCGGTCGACGCCGTGGGTCATCGACCCCGAGGTGCTGGCGGCGAAGTCGACGTTGCCGTTGTACGTCGCCGACACCGTGTGATTGCCCGGCGGCAGGTTGCTGATGCTCAGGTCCGCGTGGTCGCCGTTGAGCGGAACGGCGGTGCCGTAGGGATCGCCGTCCACGTCGAACTGGACACCGCCGACGGGGGCGCCGACACCGGGGGACAGCACGTCGACGGTGGCGGTGAACGTGACCGCCTGACCGCTGACGGTCGGGGAGCCGGTGCTGGTGAGCGCTGTGGTGGTGGGCGCCTTGCCGACCGTGAGCTGCTGGGCTGCGGCGGTGCTGGCAGCGATGTTCGCGTCACCGTTGTAGCGGGCACCGATCGCGTGGTTGCCGGTGCTCAGCGTGGCGATCGCATTCGAGGACGCGGCGCCGGCTGTGATCGGCACCGGCGCGCCGAAGTCGTCGCCGTCGATCGTGAACTGGATGGTCCCTGTCGGGGTGCTGTTGCCGTCCGTGGCCACCACGTGGGCAGTGAACGAGGTGGTCTCGCCGTGGACCATGGAAGCGGGCGGTTGGACCGTGGTGGCCGACGCGTTCTTCTTCACGTCGAAGGTGACCGGTGCCGTGGATCCCTTGTAGTAGGCGGTCTGCGCGAAGGAGGCCGTCAGGGTCGCGGTCCGGGGAGGCCCGGCCACCGGGAGTGTCGCCGTGGCGACCCCGTTGGCGTCGGTGGTGCCGTTGACCGAGGTGCCTCCGGACAGGGCGAAGGTGACGACCCGACCGGGGAGCACCAGCTCCGTCAGGTTGGGGTCGGTCAGCTTCGCCTTCACGGTGACCGTCGTGTTCTGCGCGCCGCTCGTGGCTCCGGTGTAGTCGAGGGCGGTGACGTTGTCGACGACGACGGGCCGGTTGAGCGTCACGGTGTTGTTCCCACAGAAGACGGTGCCGGTCTTGTTGCGCTCCTCGATCTTCAGCGTGTAGTTGCCGTTCACCCAGGTGTGGGTGTCCAGCGTCCAGGACTTGGCACCGGCCCCTCCCTGGGTGTTGGTGAAGACCGATGCGTTGGCCGAGTTGAGCACCGTCAGCGTGGTCTGTGCTCCGCTGCCGGTGATGCACAGACTGCTGCTGTCGGTGGCACCCGAGTCGGCGATGGAGACGGTGCCGCGCAGCACGGCACCGTCCTGGCCGGGAGAGGTGATGGTGGCGGATGCCGACGAGGCGAGGACGAGGGAGGTCCCGAGACCCACCGTGGTGGCCGCGAGGGCCGCGATCATTCGACGCACTGAGTTTCCTTTCATGGCGAGCGGGCTCACTTGAGCAGGGCGCCGCGCGCCGTGGAGGAGAGATGGTCGGCGTCACCGTTGAAGGTGGCGGTGTAGCCGAGGGCGAGGGTCAACAGGAGGATCTGGGACTGGGCGTCACACACCGCGATGCCGGACTCGTTGGTGATCGAGGTGCACAAGACCTTGGTGCCGGCCTTGAACTCGACCGGGACGCCCGCCACTGGGACGCCGTTGGTGCCGGTCACGGTCGCTCGCAGTTGGCCGAGCGGGATCTCCAGCGGCAGCAACTTCACAGCGGCTGGCGCGGCGTTGATGGTGGTCATCTGCTTGGCGATGCTCACCGAGGCGGTCGCCGACGTACTGCCCTGGAACTGCCCGTCGCCGGCATAGACGGCCTTCAGGGTGTGGGTCCCAGCAGACAGTGACGCCTTGGTGAGCTGCGCGATGGCGGAGACACCGTCGCTCGGCCCATTCGGTGCGGCCAGTGACACCGAGCCGATCGCAACACCGTCGGCGAGGAAGGTGACCGAGCCGGTCGGGATCCCGGCCGAGCCGTTGGCTGCGGTGATTTTCGCCGTCATCGTGACGGGGGCGCCGTAGGTGGCAGTCGTGGGCGACACGGTGATCGTGGCGGAGGTCGCGACCTGCACCACGTGCTGGGTGAAGGTGGCCGTGCCGGGTGCGTAACGGTCGTCGCCCGAGTAGAGCGCGGTGACCTGGTGGTCGCCCGGGTTCAGGTCCGAGCGATTCCCGCTGGTGGCGTGGCCGTCGACAAGCGCGACGGCTGGGCCGAACGGGTGTCCGTCGATGAAGAACTGCACGACCCCCGACGGGCCATCGCTGTTCGTCGCGCCAACCTGCGCGGTGAAGTGGACCGCCTGACCGACCGCCGAGGAGCCGGCGGACGACGTGAGGTTCACCGACGGGGACGCGAGGCCAATGCTCTGGACCAGGATGTCACCGCTGCCCGCGAAACCGGAGGCGCCGACGAAGTTGGCGATCACGGTGTGGTCACCCGGCAGCAGGCCGGACGCGTTCGGGCTGACCGCGACGCCGTCGTCGTCGACCGCGACCGGGGCACCGAGGTCGGCGCCGTCGACGGAGAACTGGACCGTGCCCGCGGG
>JASLDK010000325.1 GCA_030145945.1 Nocardioides sp. | reverse complement strand
ACGTGAGGAAGGCTCCGGCCTGCTGCAGTGCGCCAGCAGGCCCGATGCCGTCGCCCAGGTCCCGCTCCGTGGTGGGGCAGAAGGAGGCGAACGCACGTGCCTCGCCGCGGCTCGCGACGCCGGCATCCGGATCACGCTGCTGGACACGCTCTATCTCTCGAGCGGCTTCGGTGCGGCGCCCGAGGGCGTGCAGCGGCGCTTCTCCGACGCGCGTGCGGACGCGTGGCAGCAGCGGGTCGCCGCCCTCGAGCCGTTGGCAGGTGCCGCCGCCCGGATCGGCGTCGCGGCGCATTCGGTGCGTGCGGTTCCGGTGGATGCTCTGCCTGCCGTCGCGTCCTTCGTGGACGCCGGTCTGCCGGTGCACATCCACCTGTCCGAGCAGGTCAAGGAGAACGCCGACTGCGTGGCTGCGCACGGGGTCACCCCGACCCGGCTGCTCGCCGACCACGGCGTGCTCGGCCCGATGACCAGTGCGGTGCACGCCACGCACCTGACCGATGAGGACATCCGGCTGCTCGGCGAGGCACGTGCGTTCGCCTCCTTCTGCCCCACCACGGAGCGGGACCTGGGCGACGGCATCGGGCCTGCTGGCGCACTGCAGCAGGCCGGAGCCTTCCTCACGTTGGGCTCCGACAGCCACGCGATCATCGACGCCTTCGAGGAGATGCGGGCCGTCGAGATGAACGAGCGGCTCGCGTCCCAGGCTCGCGGGCACTGGACGGCTGCTGAGCTGCTGCGCGCGGGCACGGCCGACGGGCATCGCAGTCTCGGCTTCCCCGACGCCGGTGAGATCGCGGTCGGCCAGCGCGCCGACCTCGTCACCATCGACCTCGCCTCATCCCGCACGGCAGGCACCGGACGTGACGAACACACGGCCGTCTTCGCGGCCGGCGCGGCAGATGTCACGCACGTCATGGTCGACGGCAAGGTCGTCTTCGAGGGCGACCACTCCGCGGTGGGCCGTGGCCTTGCTGGCGCGATCGGAAAGGTCTGGGACACCGAATGAGCCTGCTCATCACCAACATCAGCGAGTTGGTCACCAATGACCCGGCGGCCGACGACCTGCTCGGCGTACGCACGAATGCGGCGATCGTCCTGACCGATGGCGTCGTGTCGTGGGTCGGCGCCGCCTCGGAGGCGCCCGCAGCCGACGAGGTCTTCGACGCTCAGGGACGCGCGGTGATCCCCGGCTTCGTCGACAGCCACAGCCACCTGGTGTTCGCGGGCGACCGCGCCCTGGAGTTCCAGGCCCGGATGGCAGGGGAGTCGTACGCCGCGGGCGGCATCCGAACCACCGTCGCAGCCACCCGCTCGGCCACCGACGATCAGCTCGCGGCAGGCGTCGCGCGCCATGTCGCCGAGATGCGCCGTCAGGGCACGACCACGCTGGAGATCAAGTCCGGATATGGCCTGTCCGTCGAGGACGAGGCGCGCTCGGTGCGGATCGCCGGGGAGTTCACCGATGACGTGACCTTCCTGGGCGCACACGTCGTGCCGCCGGAGTACGCCGACGATCCGACCGCCTACGTTGAGCTGGTGACCGGCCCGATGCTGGCTGCCGCCGCCCCGCATGCGCGCTGGATCGACGTCTTCTGCGAGCGCGGCGCGTTCGACGAGGACCAGGCCCGCACGATCCTCGCCGCCGGCGCGGATGCTGGCCTGAGGGGCCGGCTGCACGCCAACCAGCTCGGCTTCGGGCCAGGCGTTGCCTTGGCGGCCGAGCTCGGCCTCACCGCCGTCGACCACTGCACCTACCTCAGCGACGACGACGTGCACGCCCTGCGCGACGCGGGCACCGTCGCAACGCTGCTGCCGGGTGTGGAGTTCTCGACCAAGCAGCCCTATCCGTCGGGGCGCCGGCTCATCGACGCCGGCGTCACGGTCGCGATCGCCAGCGACTGCAACCCCGGCTCCTGCTACACCAGTTCGCTGCCGTTCTGCATCGCGCTGGCCGTGCGCGAGATGGGGATGACCCCCGGCGAGGCCGTCTGGGCCGCGACCGCCGGCGGTGCCGCCGCCCTCGGGCGCACCGATGTCGGCGTACTCACCCCGGGTGCCCGCGCCGACCTGGTCCTCCTCGACGCCCCCACCCACGTCCACCTGGCCTACCGCCCCGGCGTACCCCTGGTCGCGCGCACCTGGTCCGCCTGACCCCGAGTAGTGACTTGTGACCGCCGAGTAGTGACTTGTGACCGGCGAATGGTGACTTGTGACGCGCGAGTTGAAACACGGCGTCAGAACTCACCACTCGCACGACGAAACTCACGTTTCGGCCGTCACATCTCACTTCTCGGCGGTCACAAGTCACTATTCGCGGAGGAGGCGAGGACCCGTTCCACCTCCAGTGCGGGGGTGAGGACCACGAGGTCGGCGGGGGCGCCGACGGACAGGTCGCGGGCGGGAAGTCCCAACGCGCGGAGTGGTACGCCGGAGGTCTGCTCGACCGCGGCCAGCAGCCGTGCGTCATCCGAGAGCCCGGCGGGGCCGCCGAGCGCGACGCGAAAGAGCCGATCCGTGGTCGCCGTACCCCCTGCGATCGTGTCGGTTCCTGCCACGTGGGCGCGGCCGTCCTGGACGGAGACGTCGAGGGTCCCGAGGCGGTAGGCGCCGTCGGCCATGCCGGCAGCGGCCATCGCGTCGGTGACCAGGGCGATCCGGGATGAGCCGACCCAGCGCAGCACATGGTCGTACATCGCCGGGTGCAGGTGGACGCCGTCGACGATGAGTTCCACGGTCACGCCGTCGGCTTCGGCGAGGGCGACGACCGGGCCGGGCTCGCGGTGGCGGACCGGTCGCATGGCGTTGAACAGGTGCGTGCCGACGGTTGCTCCGGCCGAGATGGCGTCGCGGGTCTCGGCATAGGTGGCCTCGGTGTGGCCGACCGCCACCACGACTCCGGAGGCACGCAGTTGCTCGATCGCCGCCAGTCCGCCGGCAAGCTCCGGGGCGATGGTCGCCATCCGGATGTTGCCGCGTCCGATCTCGAGAAGCTGGCCGATCTCCACGGTCGAAGGAGGCCGGACGGTGGCGGGATCGTGGGCACCGATCCGGGTCGGCGCCAGCCATGGCCCTTCGAGGTGGATCCCCGCCAGTTCGCCGGATTCCACGAGACCGGCCAGCGCATCGACCTGCGTCAACAGCACGTCAGGATGCGCGCTCACGAGGCTGGCGACCATCTGGGTCGTGCCCCGAACGCGGTGGGCGGCGATGACCGTCCGTGCGGCGTCGACGGAGCCCTCGGTGAAGGCCGCGCCCCCGCCCCCGTGCACATGCATGTCCACGAAGCCCGGCACGACGACAGCCTCGCCCAGGTCGACGTCCGCCCGTCGCGGCGGCGAACCGCACCCGGCGGCCGCGACGAGACCGTCCGCGACTTCCAGCCACCCCGGGCGATGGACGACGCCGCCCGTGACGACGGTCGCGGCAGCGAACAGCTGGGACGTCATAGCGTCTCGGTCACCTTCCGCAGGCCTCGCGGGGCGTCCGGGTTGCCACCGCGGGCCAACGCCAGGTGCAGCGACAGCTGCTGGAACGGGATGATCTCCAGCAGCGGCGAGAGCGCCTCGGGCACCCCGACGGGAAGAGTCACCCCCACATTGGCCGCGCTGACGGCTGCGGCGGATCCGACGCAGAAGATGTCCGCCTCCTGTTCGGCGAGTCGCGGGAACACCGGTCCCATGGCCGTGCCGCCGATCCCTTGGGCGGCAACGGCGAGAACCGGCACCTGTGGGTCGATCATCGCGAGTGGTCCGTGCAGCAGGTCCGCGCCGGAGAAAGCCTGCGCGGAGAGATAGCAGGTCTCCATCAGCTTGAGAGCGGCTTCGCGCGCGGTGGGGTAGGAGTAGCCGCGTCCGGTCGTGACGAGTCGCGAGGCGAACCGGTAGCGCTGCGCCAAGCCGGCGACCGACGCGGAGCCGGCGACGACGGCATCCCCAGCATCGGCGACGGCGGAGATGTCCACGCTCTCCTCGCGCACTGCCGCCAACAGCAGGTTCAGCGCCAACAGCTGGTTCGTGTAGGACTTCGTGGCGGCGACCGCGAGCTCGGGACCTGCCTGGATGTCGACGTGCGCGGCCGCGGCCTGGGCGAGCGGGGAGTCGGACCTGTTGGTCACCGCAACCGTCAGCGCACCGTGCTCTCGGGCGGCCGCAAGCGACTGCACGAGGTCGGGCGATCCACCCGACTGGCTGACGCCGATCATCAGTACGCCGGCCAGGTCGGGACGTGCGCCGTACGCCGTCATCGTCGATGGCGACACGAGCCCGCAGGGGAGTCCGTGCACGATCTCGGTGACGTACTTCGCGTAGAGGGCGGCGTGGTCGCTGGTTCCGCGGGCCACGAACAGGACGAACCGCGGTCGGTAGTCACGGATCATCGCGGCGGCACGGGCGATGTCGCTGTCGCTGCCGACGCCGGAAGCGAGCCGTCGCCAGGCCGCCGGCTGCTCGGCGATCTCAGCTGCCATCAGCGCCCCGGGTGCGGAAGAGGACGTGGTCATGAAAGGTCTCCTGAGGGGGATCCGGTGAAGGCTGCGCGGGCAAGGGCGAGCGCGCCGTGGGCAGGGTCCTGCGCGATGGTGCGCAGGTCGGTGGGGTCGTCGGCGCCGAGGTGGGCACGGACGATGTCGGTGAAGCCGGGTTGGTTGCACGCCACCCCGCCCCCGAGTACGACGGGAAGGTCGGCGGGGCGACCGAGACCGGTGTGCACCGTGCCGATGAGATCGGCCAGGGCCGCGGCGGCGTCGTCGACGATCTGCGCCGCAGCCGCGTCTCCCGATGCGGCCTGCGCGAACACGACGTCGGCCTTTCGTGCCCAGTAGCGCCGCTCGGGGCGGCGGTAGAACTGGTCGAGGAGCACGTGGGCATCCGTCGTACGAGTCGCCTCGAGCATGGCAGCGCAGAGCGCATCCGCCGGAAGACCGAGGTCGGATCGACGCAGGACGTGGCGCACGGCGTCGCGCACGATGCCGTAGCCACTGCCCTCGTCACCGAGGAGGTAGCCCCATCCTCCGGCCCGTGCCGTGCGGTGGTCGGCGAGCCGGCCCCAGGCCACGGACCCGGTGCCGGAGATGACCGCGATGCCTTCCGATGCTCCGGCGGCGGCGAGGATCAGGTGGGCGTCGTGGACGACCTCCACCCGCGAGCTTCCGGTACGCCGGGCGACCAGTGCCCGGAGTCGCTCGGCTGCGGCCGGGGAGTCGGCGCCAGCAGCACCGACCACGACCACGTCTGCGGTGCCACGGTGGCCCTGGTCGGCGAGTTCGGCGAGCACGGCCGCGATCTGCAGCTCGGCTTCGTCCTCGCCGACGGAGGCGATGTTGGCGCTGGCGGCGAAGGCCTCCGCCAGTTCCGGCGTACCGGACTCGCCCGGAACGCCGGACTTCTGGCTGACGGCCTGGGTCTTGGACCCGCCGATGTCGATCCCGATGAGGTGCATCGGCTCAGGCATTGGCGTCGGGGGTGATGTCGGTGACCGTGGCCAGCGTGGTGGTGGATGCATCGGGCCAGGTGCCGCCGTTCTCCCAATAGTGACGGACGTCGTCGAGGGGACGGCCCTTGGTCTCCGGGGCGAGCTTGGCGACGAAGAGGAACGCGAGCAGCGCCATCGCGCCGAAGAACATGAAGGTGCCGGATCCGCCCCAGGCGTTGAGCATCTGAAGAGTGACGAGACCGACGATCACGTTGGCGACGAGGTCGGAGGTCAGCATCGCGCTGGAGCCGAGGGAGCGCAGCTCGGAGGGGAAGCTCTCGCCGGCGTACACCCAGACCAGGGCGCCGAAGCCGAGGGTGAACCCGGCGACGAAGAGGACGAGACCGATGAAGGCGAGAACGGTGAGGGCTCCGCCGAGGGTGACGGTGTCCCCCTTCTCGTCGGCGCTGAGGAAGGTGCCGATGAGCAGCAGGTTGGCGGCGATCATCACGCCGATGCCGGTGAGCAGGATCGGGCGCCGGCCGGCGCGGTCGATGACGGCCATGGAGCCGAACACGGCGATGAGTCCGAAGACCTGCACGAGTGCGGAGAGGCCGAGCTTGGCGACGTCGCTCTCGACGCCCATGGCCTCGAAGATCTGCGGACCGTAGTAGACGACCGCGTTGATGCCGGTGATCTGGACGAAGAAGCCGAGGCCGATGACGAACAGCGAGGCCTTCAGGTAGGGGCCGCTGAACATCTTGCGCAACCCCTGCGTGAGGGTCAGGGCGCGTCCCGCGCGGAGCTCGGCCTCGACCTCGTCGAGCTCGGCGGCGATGTCGGTGGTGGGGTCGATCTGTGCCATCACCCGCTCGGCGTCGGCCCGGCGGCCCTTCATGACGTACCAACGGGCGGTGTCGGGGAGGCGGAGCAGCAGGAGGGTGACCAGCATGCCGGGAATGGCGGCGAGTCCGAGCAGCCAGCGCCAGGTGTGGGCAGCGTCGGCGTCATCGGCGCCGCCGATGACGCGGGCGAGGATCATCGCGATGACGTAGCCGAGGATGATCCCGGTGACGGTCGCGACTTGGTAGAGCACCAGCAGTGCACCACGGATCCTGGTGGCCGCGGACTCGGCGACGAACACCGGCACGACCACGACGGAGACGCCGATGGTCAGGCCCAGCAGGAAGCGGGCGACCATCAGACTGGGGATGTCCCAGGAGATCGCGGACAGCAGCGAGAAGAGTGCGAACGTCGCGGCGACACCGACCATGACGGGTTTGCGGCCCAGCCGGTCGGCCAGGGCGCCGCCGATCAGGGCGCCGGCGATCTCACCGAAGACGACGATCGAGGCGACGAGGCCGGCCTTGCCGTCGGAGAGGTGGTACTGCTCCTTGAGGTAGAGCAGTGCTCCACCGATGTTGGAGGAGTCGTAGCCGTAGATGATTCCGACGGTCGCTGCCGAGACGGCGACGAGGACGCCGAGGCGGGAACTTCCCTTGAGGTCGTGGGCGATGCCCATGCCGGTCTCCTTCGGGATGTCGCCCGAGATCGGGCGTTTGGTCTATACCAATATCGAGCGTGACACCCGCCACATGTCCCTGTCAAGAGATAGGACTAGACCAATTGTGCTAGGTTGCCGACGTGAGTCCGCGCGCGCCGAAGTACCTCGTCGTCATGGAGCAAATCGCTGCGCTCATGGCCGACCTGGAACCTGGCTCCCCGATGCCGACCGAGCGAGAGCTGGCCGCGTCCTTCGAGACCTCGCGTACGACGGTCCGCCAGGCGCTCGCCGCACTCGCTGCCGACGGGCGGATCGCGCGCACGCAGGGCAGCGGCACCTTCGTTGCCGAGCCTGACCGTGTCTACGTCCACCAGATGACGTCCTACAGCGAGGACCTTCGTGCGCAGGGTCGGGTCCCGGCCAGCCGCATCCTCGGAATCACGCACGACAGCGCCACCGCCGAGGTTGCGACCGCGCTGGACCTGCGCAGCGCCGCCAAGGTCCACCGCGTCGAGCGCCTGCGGCTGGTCGATGAGGAGCCGCTCGCGCTCGAGATCGCCCATCTGCCGGGCAGGTTGCCGCGCTTGCGGGCCGAGCTCGAACGCCGCGGGTCGCTCTACGACACCCTGCGGGAGGTGTTCGACGTGACGCTCGCGCAGGCCGAGGACGTCGTGGAGACAGGGCTCGCCTCGCCGCGGGAGGCGCAGGTGCTCGGCGTCGACGTCGGCGCACCGATGCTCGTGATCCGACGTACCGCCCGGGACAGCGACGGAAAGCCTGTCGAATACACCCGCTCGGTGTTCCGTGGCGACCGGTTCCGGTTCGTGGCGCGCTCGTCCTTCGACACGTCGGACTGAGGGACCGCGCAGAGAGGTCCAGCGGGCAGACTGACCGGGTGCAACACCTCCGGATCACCTCCGCCCGCGACCTGACGCCCGTCGTTCTCGACGTCCTGCGCGCCGACCCGGCGGTCACCAGCATCACCCGCGTGCTGGGCGCTTCCGTCGTGCCCGAGGGCGATGTGGTCGAAGCCGATGTCCCCCGCGAGGCCGCCAACGAGGTGATCGACGCTCTGCGCGAGACCGGCGTGCACGTGGAGGGGTCGATCCACGTCGTGCCCGTCGCGACCTGGCTCTCGCAACCGGCCCTGGACGCGGAGCGTCGTACGCCCGGCTCGTCGACGGACTCCGTGGTCTGGGCGGAGGTGACCCAACGCGCCTATGAGGAGTCCGAGCTCAACTGGACGTTCCTCACCTTCATGAGCCTGGCGACGGTGATCGCGAGCATCGCGATCATCCTGGACTCGCAGATCCTGGTGATCGGCGCGATGGTGCTGGGGCCCGAGTTCGTGCCGATCGCCGCGCTGGGACTGGCTCTGGTACGCCGTCGGCCGATCCTCTTCGGGTACGCCGTGCGGTCGCTGGTCGTCGGGTTCGCGGTGGCGATCGTGGTCACGATGCTCGCGGCGCTGGCTGCGCGTGGTCTGGGATGGGTCGACGCGGCGGCGGTGACCGCACCGCGGCCCGCGACCGCCTTCATCTACACCCCGGACAAGTGGTCGTTCATCGTCGCCGTCATCGCTGCAGCCGCCGGCGCACTGTCTCTCACGTCCGCCAAGGTCGGCGGTCTGTCCGGGGTCTTCATCTCGGTCACCACCATCCCCGCGGCGGGCAATGTCGCGCTGGGACTGGCATTCGGACTCCCGACCGAGATCCGGGGCAGCCTGTTGCAGCTGCTGCTCAACATCGCCGGGATGGCCGTCGCCGGCTGGCTGACGCTCGCCTTCCAGCAGGCGGTGTGGAGCCGGATGTCGGCTCGGCGCGCGCGCCTCGTCGAGCGGATTCGTCCACGAAGCGACAGGCTGGGGCCGTGAGTCGGGAGATCGCACCAGACAACAAGGACTGGACCGGGGTCCTCGATCGACCGTGCCGC
>JASLDK010000312.1 GCA_030145945.1 Nocardioides sp. | reverse complement strand
GATGTGGACAAGAAGGCCTGGAACCGTGCGATCCGCGAATCACGACCAGCCGGCACCGTGTCCCGCGAGGACCCCAGCCCTGCAATGACATGCATCTCGTGGGTCTCCTCGATGCGCGAGCAGAGATGCGCCGCCTCCGCGTCCTGCCTGGCGAAGCACACAACCTATTCGGCGGAGAAGACCTGCGGCACTCCTCAATGCCGGGAACTGCCGGACGGGTCGTGGCTGTGGCCGCGCACGGGCACTGACGGCGACGGCAGTGACAAGAGTGGATTCACGGCCAACTGGGCTGGAGTCTTTGCACCCGACGGCTGGATGATCGATGTCGATGCCTTCAACAGCCCCGACCCGGAGGCGGGCCGACCTCGCGTCGAAGCGGATCAACCGCCGCTCACCCTCGACCAGGTGACCGCGCTGGCGACCGCCGACTTCTGGTTCAACTGACACGGAGAGAGCACCGCTGGAACGCCTTGCCGTTGCCGGAGATTGCTGCCTATCCGATCAACCTGCTTCATCGGATCGGCAGCAATCGTGCCTCACCACCCCACCTGCAGCTCATCGACACCATCCGCCGAAAACGGCCGTGGGCCCGAACCGTCTCTGACGGTTCGGGCCCACGACTCATGTGGTGCGGGGTGAATCAGGTGCCGAGCGAGATGCCGCCGTCGACGTACAGCGTCTGGCCGGTGATGTAGGAGGCCTCGTCGCTGGACAGGAAGGTCACCGCGGCGGCGATGTCGTCGGGCAGGCCGACCCGCTTGACCGGGTTGGCCTCGGCGTTGAGGCGACGGAACTCGTCGACGTCCATCTTGAGCCGGGCCGCGGTGGCGTCGGTCATCTCGGTGGCGATGAAGCCGGGGGCGACGGCGTTGACGTTGATGCCGAACGGGCCGAGCTCGATGCCGAGGGTCCGGGTGAAGCCCTGGACACCCATCTTGGCGGCCGAGTAGTTGGCCTGGCCGCGGTTGCCGAGCGCGGAGATCGAGGAGATGTTCACGACCTTGCCGTACTTCTGCTCCACGAAGTGCTTCTGAGCAGCCTTGGTCATCAGGAAGGCACCCTTGAGGTGCACGCCCATGACCAGGTCCCAGTCCTCCTCGGTCATCTTGAAGAGAAGGTTGTCGCGGGTGATGCCCGCGTTGTTGACGAGGATGTGGATGCCACCGAGCTCGGAGACCACACGCTCGATGGCGGCGTCGACCGACGCACCGTCGGCGACGTTGGCGCCCACACCGATGGCCTTCGCACCGTCGACCAGGGGCAGCTTGGCGGCGGCCTCAGCGGCGGCGGCCTCGTCGAGGTCGACGATCGCGACCGATGCACCCTCCTCGGCGTACCGGCTGGCGGTGCCGAAACCGATCCCTCGTGCGGCTCCGGTGATGACGGCGACTCGCCCGTCGAAACGACCCATGGTCCTTGCCTCTCGCTCGTAGTTCGATCCGCAGCAGCCTACGGCGCCAACGCTGCCCGCAGGCGAGCGGCATACTCCGTGGACTCCCCTGCGGCGTACTTCGTGCGCGGCCAGAAGAACCCGCGCAGGCCGTCCCCCTTGGCGCGGGGTACGACGTGCAGGTGCAGGTGCGGCACCGACTGACTGACCACGTTGTTGATGGCCACGAAACTCCCCTGCGCCCCGAGCCCGTCGACCACCGCTGTCGCGATGCGTTGGGCGGCAGCGAGGAAGCCGTCACGCTGCTCGGCCGGCAGGTCGGGCAGCGTGACGACATGGGTCCGGGGCACCAGCAGGACGTGGCCCTTGAACACCGGTCGCCGATCGAGGAAGGCGACCAGATCGGGCTCGTCGAGCACGAGGTCGGCGTCGGCCTCGCCGGCGATGATGGAGCAGAAGACGCAGTCGGCCATAGGGCCGAACCTAGCCGAGCGTCAGGCCGCGCCTGCGCCCGTCGCCCAGGCGTCGCGGGTCTGGACGGCGATGTCGGGGTTGTCCGAGAACAGTGCGTCGATCCCCGCGTCGAGGAAGGCGTCGATCTCGCCGACCAGGTCACCGGGGGCGTTGGGGTCGACCCCGACGCGGTGGTTGGTCGGGAGGAACTGGTTCTCGATCCGCATCGTCCAGGTCACCACCTGGAGACCGACCGCGTGCGCGTCGGACACGAGCGCGCTCGGCGTACCGATGGCGCCGGAGGCGTCGCGCGGCAGGATCAGGTTCTTCGCGGGGGCGACCCAGTCAGCGTAGGTCGCGATGTCGGCGAGGGCCGCGGGCTTCACGAGGTCGGCGTACGTCGTCGTGGAGCCCGCGGCCTTGAGGTCGTACGGGGCACCGCTGCCGTCGATGAGTTGGGCGAGCGGCGCGCGGGTCATGCCGTCGAGTTCACGCAGGTTGCCGGTCTCGAAGGACTGGATGACGATCTTGGCGTCGGGTCGGTCGAGTCCGTTGTGCCGCAGCGCGCTGACCAGCGGCTCCTCGAGCGAGAGACCGATCGAGTCGAAGTACGTCGGGTGCTTGGTCTCGGGCGCGATGCCGATGGTGCGACCGCTGCGGCCCGACTCGCGCTTGGCGAGCTGGATGACCTCCTCGAAGGTCGGGATCTCGAACTGGCCGTCGTAGCGGGTGTTGCCGGGCCGGACCTGCGGCAGCCGCTCCTTGGCCCGCAGCGTCTTGAGCTCGGCGAGGGTGAAGTCCTCGGTGAACCAACCGGTGATGCGGGCACCGTCGATGGTCTTGGTCGTGCGACGGTGGGCGAACTCGGGGTGGGCAGCGACGTCGGTGGTGCCGCTGATCTCGTTCTCGTGGCGCGCGACGAGCACGCCGTCCTTGGTCGAGACCAGGTCGGGCTCGATGTAGTCGGCGCCCATCTGGATCGCGAGACGGTACGCCGCGAGCGTGTGCTCGGGCCGGTAGCCCGACGCACCGCGGTGGGCGAAGACGATCGGTGATCCGGCGGCGTGCCGCACGTGACGGGCACCGTTGCCGTTGTTGGCGGCGGGGTCGGCGGCGTGGGCGGGGACGGCTGCGACGCCGACGGCGAGTGCCGCGGTGGTCAGGGTCAGGGCTGCCCGCGTCGCGGGATTCATCCGAGAGATCATGACTCGAAGCCGACCAGTCGAAGGTGGCCCTCGGGAGAGCCCAAGGTGAACGGTCGCAGTCCCCTGACCGGCGAACTGGAGGATGCCGTCGGCGGTCAGCGGACGTGTCCGAGAATGGCCGGGTGGCTTACTGGCAGCGGACCGCATCGCACACGTTCACCCCGACCGAGCACGTCGGCGGAGCCTGGGATCTGGCGACCCAACACGTCGCGCCTGCACTCGGGGTCCTGGCCCACGAGGTGGAGCGGGATCGGGATGCCCGCAGGTCCGACGGTCTGGTGATCAGTCGCCTGTCCTACGACATCCTCGGCACGATGCCGATCGAGCCGATCGACATCCACGTGGAGGTGTTGCGGCCCGGGCGGACCATCGAACTGGTGCAGGCCACGGCATCGCAGGGAGGGCGGGCGATCGTGCTGCTGCGGGCATGGTTGGCCGAGCCCTATGACACCACTCCTCTCGCTGGCACCGACCTCCCCGCGATCCCGGGCCCGGACGAGATGGAGCCGTGGGACATGGCCGGGCTCTGGCCGGGCGGTTTCATCGCCTCGGTCGAGCTCCGTCGCCACGAGATCGGGCCCGGACGTTCGATGGTGTGGGTGCGTTCGCCGCATCCGCTGGTCGCCGACGAGCAGGTCAGTCGGCTCGCATCGGTCGCCGGACTGTTCGACATCACCAACGGCATCGCCGTACGAACCGATCCGTCGCGGGTCGCCTTCCCGA